>JAQUAE010000275.1 GCA_028687395.1 Anaerolineales bacterium
AGGTCCCCAGGAAGGACTCGTCCGCATCTTGTTTATGGATCACCGCCATGTCCAGGCCGATGCCGCGCAAATGGGTCGCCAGGTTGATAAAGAACAACGCCAGGGCGAGCGTGCCAAAGTGTTGCGGGGCGATCCACCTGGCGAGCAGGATGCTGCGCACGGCGCCCAGGGTGAGGGTAATGGACGAAGCAGTTATACTATAGGCAGAGCCAACCATGAGGTTGCGCCCTACCTGAGGCGAAGGATTGGATTTCATGATGGATGCTTCATCGCAACGGCATTATGCGCTTACGCTCATCCTGGTCTTCCTGATTGCACTGCAATTATATAGCCTTACCCTTGCGCCGGGTTTACTTTGGGGTGGGGGAGATTTTGCTACCTTTCAAACTGCTGCATACACTGGGGATGTCGAGATCGAACGCGGCGTCTTTTCCCACCCGCTTTGGGTGCTCCTCGCTCATCCCTTCACTAAATTGCCATTCAGGGATATCGCCTGGCGTGCCAATTTCGCCTCGGCAGTTTTCGCTTCGCTTTCATTGGTCATCTTCTTTGATATCGCCCACCGCCAGACGAAGGCGCTTATCCCTGCTACCTTAGGGACGCTCTCCCTGGCGGTCTCGCACACCTTCTGGACCTACGCGGTGATGCCCAAGGTTTATTCCTTGAACGTGTTACTGGCGATGGGCTGCCTGTGGCTGCTTCTGCAATGGCGCCGGGGAGAGGAAGCTCGTTTCCTGTACTTGTTCGCTTTTCTGTACGGGTTGAGCTTCTTGAACCATCTGGTGATGGTCGTCCTGGCGCCTGGTTTTCTCGCCTTTATCTGGATGCAGTGTGCCAAGATCCACCCCACGTCGCAACGGTTCAAGAGTGTTACGGGCGCACTTGTGGCCTATCTGGCCGGTCTCTCACCGTTGCTGTTCTTGTTTGCAGGCACTGGTAACGCGGTTTCTGTATCCCAGGTGGTGGGCAATTTTGCGGATGCGATGGGGAGTATATTCACCAATCCCGGGAATATTGCGCTGGCGGCTGCGTGGGGCGTGCCCCTTTTTGTTTATCAATTCCCCCTGACCTGCCTGGTGGGGGTGTTAGGCCTGGCGCGCCTGGTGCGCTCGGACCGGCCATTTGCCCTGCTTTTGATCCTCTCGCTGGTTGGGGTGGCGGGTTTTCTCGTCATTGCCGCCGAACCCAGCGCTGGCGGGGTGTACGTGTGGAACCTGCACTATTATCTTTTAGGATACGCCTTTTTCGCCTTTGGCATCGCCGCCGGGTTCGCCGACCTGTTGAAGACCCGCGTGGGCTCGCAGGGGAGGGCACTCGCTTTGGCTATTCTGCTGTCGGTCGTTGTGCCGGTAGTCACTTACAGCGTTGCCCCGGCTATTGCCCCCCTGGTTTGGCGGGATGTGCCCGACTTCCGGCCGATTGCGGGGCGGGATAACTTCGTCTACGCCCTCTCGCCCTGGAAACAAAATGAAGACGGCGCCCGGCGCTTCGGC
This sequence comes from Anaerolineales bacterium, assembly GCA_028687395.1. GTDB lineage: Bacteria > Chloroflexota > Anaerolineae > Anaerolineales > UBA4823 > JAQUAE01. Next base: position 1,494 of record JAQUAE010000275.1, read on the forward strand.
GAAAGCGTGCTGGATGCCCTGCCACAAGACAGCGTGCTGGTCGCTGATTACAGCATTTGGGCGGTCATTCGCTATCTGCAAGTGGTGGAGGGGCGCCGGCAGGATGTGAAACTGGTCAGGCTGCCGGGGGAGAGCGAACAACTGCCGCTTCTCCTGGATTACCGTGACCGGCCGGATTTATTTCTGGCCGACACCTGCCGCTACTACGCCATCCAGCAGATCGAAACGCAATTCGAGATCATCTCGCACAGGCCGGTCTATCGCTTGCGATACAAGGGAGGGACATGAAGATCGTTCACCTCTACAAGGACTATTATCCCGTGCTGGGGGGTATCGAGAACCACGTCAGGGTGTTGGCAGGAGCCCAGGTGCGCGCTGGCCATCAGGTAAGCGTCCTGGTGACCAGCACCAGCAGGCGCACAGAGCGCTATGAGATGAACGGGGTGAGCGTGATCAAAGCCGCCCGGCTGGCGGCGCCGGCCTCGACGCCACTCAGTCTGGCTTTTATTCGCGCAGCGGCAAGCCTCAAGGCTGATATCGCCCACCTGCATTTCCCTTATCCCCCCGGCGAGCTGGTGAATTACCTCTTCAAAGTGGGGAAGCGCACGGTGATCACCTACCACAGCGACGTGGTACGCCAAAAGACGCTGGTCAGGCTCTATCGCCCTCTCCTGCTGCGCGTCCTCAAGCGCGCCGACCGCATCCTCCCTACCAGCCGCGCCTATCTGGACACGTCTCCGTACCTGCAGGCGGTGCGAGAGCGCTGCTCGGTGGTGCCGCTGGGCGTAGAGGTCGTTCGCTTTGCCAGCCTCACCCCAGCGGAGGTCGCTCCCCTGCGGAACCGGTTGGGCATCCCGCAGGAGGCGCTCATTCTGCTCTTCGTCGGGCGGCTGAGGCATTACAAGGGCGTGGACATTTTGCTTCAGGCGTTAACTATGATGGAGACCACGCACCTGGTGATCGTTGGAGAGGGGCCGATGAAAGCGGAGTGGGAGACTTTGAGCGCCAGGCTGGGGTTGCAGCCGCGGGTGTCGTTCGCCGATGAGGTAGGTGATGAGCTCTTACCCAGGTATTATGCCCTGGCGGATATCTTCGTCCTTCCGGCGACCTCACGGGCGGAGGCTTTTGGCACGGTGATCCTGGAGGCCATGGCGGCGGGAAAACCAGTCATCTCGACCGAGGTCGGGACGGGCACCTCCTGGGTCAACCAGGATGGCGTCACCGGGCTGGTCGTTCCACCTCGGGACGCGGAAGCCTTGGCTAGAGCCATCGATCGCTTGCACCGCGATCCAGAAACGCGGCGGAAGATGGGCGTGCGCGCCCATAAGCGGGCCGTAGACGAATTTTCGCAGGAGCGCATGATTGCCCAGGTGGAAGCGATCTACCACGAAGTGCTCATGCGATAAGGGAGGCGGGTTCCTCGTGCCGACGAAAACCTCTCAAAAGGTGGGCATGTTATAATTTTTCAGTCTGTCATCCTCCTGGTGGACAACCGAGGGTTAATCAATCGATGACAAAACTGGGTCGCTTCGCGGATAGCCTCATGGAGTTGTGCTGGCTGGCGGCTGTGATCAGCGTGCCGGCCTTTTTTAACGTCTACTCGAGCCGCATCTTCGAACCAGATAAGATCACGCTGCTGCGTTCGATCACTTTCGTGCTCCTCGTCGCCTGGTTGGTCAAGCTGGCTGAGAACTGGCGTTCCGCTTCGGGCGAACCAGCCATCAGCCTGTCTAAGCTCAAGGCTTTCCTCAAGACCCCCTTGGTACTGCCAGTGCTGATTTTGACCCTGGCCTACCTGATCTCTACGATTTTCTCCGTCACGCCGCGGGTGAGCCTGCTCGGCTCGTACCAACGCCTGCAGGGGTTCTACACTTACCTGTCATACCTGGTGGTGTTCTTCGCCATACTGGTAAATATGCGTTCGCGCCCCCAGGTGGAGCGCGTCATCACGGCGGTAATCCTGGCCAGCCTGCCCATCAGCCTGTATGGCGTGCTACAAAAGTACAACATCGATCCCATTCCTTGGGGCGGGGACGTCTCACGGCGCATTGCCTCCAATATGGGCAACTCGATATTTGTCGCCGCGTACCTGATTATGGCCAACCCGCTCACCATCTTGCGCATCTACCAGTCCTTCGGGGCGATTTTGC
>JAQUAE010000276.1 GCA_028687395.1 Anaerolineales bacterium
AAGCGGGCTTCCCCGCCGTGGTCAGCGTGGTCAAGGATATCTGCGAGCCGCGTTACCCCTCCTTTATGGGCATCCGTAAGGCCTCCAAGGCGGAAATCCCCACCTGGACGCTGGCCGATATTGGCCTAGCGAAGCCGGAGACGGTGGTGAGCTGGCCCGAGCTGGAGAACCTGCCCCCGCGCCAGGTGGTCACCGAGATGGTGACGGGCGATTCGCCGCAGGAGATTGCCAAGAAGCTGGCCGATAAAATCATCGGGGAGAAGGTGCTGTGATGAGCGCAAAGATTTGGGTGTATGTCGATCAGTTTAGTGGGGAAGCCCATCCCAGCGCCTGGGAGGCGATGGGCGCCGGGCTCACCCTTGCGCAAGCTCTGGGCGGCGGGGTGGCGGCCGTGGCTTTTGGTCCCAAGGCGCTGGACATCGCCAGGGAAGCCTTCGCTTACGGCGCCAGCGAGGTTTACGCTGCAGAGGATCCCACCCTGGCGGATTACCGCGCCGAACCCTATACCTCCCTGCTGGTTGGGCTGGTCCGGGAGGCGGCTCCCGAAGCACTGCTCTTTCCCACCACCAGCCGTGGGCGTGAGCTGGCTGCCATGTGCGCTATCGACTTAAACACCGGGGTGATGCCCGATGTGACCGGGCTGGCCGTGCAAGATGGGCAGGCGATTGCCACCCGGCCGGTGTATGGCGGCAAGCTGCTGGCTAAGACCGTCTGCGCGGCGCGGCCGCAGATCATCACGACGCGCACCCGCGCCTTCGCCCCGCCCCCCCACGACGCCGGGCGCACGGGAACGCCCATTCAGGTGAAAGTGGCTGTGGACGAGGCGAGCATACCCACCCGGGTGGTTGAATACGCGCCGGCGCGCAGCGGGGTGAGCCTGGCGGATGCAGCCGTGATTGTCGCCGGCGGGCGTGGGGTTTCCAACAATCCCGCCCTGACCCCTCCAGCGGGGCTGGATGAGAAGCAGGCTGAAGCCTGGCGCGCCCAGGAGGGCTTCAAGTTGATTGGCGAACTCGCCCGAGTGTTAGGCGGGGCGGTTGGTGCGAGCCGCGCCGCCGTGGACGCCGGTTATATCCCCTACGAGCACCAGGTCGGCCAGACTGGCAAGCTGGTTTCCCCGGATTTGTACATCGCCTGCGGCATCTCCGGCGCTATCCAGCACCAGGCTGGCATGCGCACGAGCAAGGTGATCGTGGCCATCAACAAAGATCCGGAAGCGCCCATCTTCAAGATGGCTCGTTTTGGTGCGGTGGGTGATTTGTTCGCTATCCTGCCGTACCTGACGCAGGCATTGCAAACCCGCCTGGGCAAGTAGCCCCTGCCTGTTGGGTCCACCCTCCCAGCGGAGAATCCCCCGGGAGGGTGGGCCTTTCTTTGCCTTTGATTATTCCTCGCCGTTAACTGAGTGAAAATCGGGTAGAATTATCCACACCCCAGGATTGTCTGAGGGGTGAAATGGAAAAATTATGAGCGATAAGGATTCAGCCCAAAATGTGATTGATAGCTACCGCCGCCGGCAGCAAAAGGCGAAGAAGGCCCCCCTGTTTCTCGGCATCTCCGCCTTGCTGCTGGTGGTGGGCGCGGGGGTGTTAATTTATTGGCTGATGGGACCCAACCAAATTTCTTTCTCCTTGTTCCCAACCGCCACATCGACCCCCACCGAGACGGGCACTCCCACCGCAACAGCCACGGAGACTCCCCTGCCCACAGACACACCCACTATCACGATGACGCCCACGGAGACGCCCACCCCAACCGCTTCCGGGCCGTTTGCCTACACTGTGGTGGAGGGCGACACGGTCTCAGCAATCGCCGATAAGTTCAAGGTGGACCTCCTGCTGCTCATCGCCATCAACAACCTGGATTCCAGCAATCCCATCATCCGGGTGGGCGATCAGTTGACCATACCCGGGCCGGACACGCAGATGCCCACGGAAACCCCCTTGCCGCCCAATCTCAGGCGCGGGACGAAAATCGAATACGTGGTCCAGCTCGGGGATACGCTGGCGCTCATTGCCGAGAAGTTCAACAGCGTGATCGAGGAGATAATGACGGAGAACGAGATTACCGACCCGAACACGATCTACGTGGGGCAGAAGCTGGTCGTGCCGGTCAACTTGGTCACCCCTGTCCCGACCAATCCGCCCACGGCAACAGGCCAGGCAGGGACTCCGGCCGCTGCGACTGCGTCGCCCACGGCCACGCCTTGAGCGGGGCAAACATTCCTTAGCGACGAACCTGTTTCCGAAGCCTCCCCAGGCTTCGGAAACTTTTTTATCGATCTTGCATGGAGTCCTCCCTCTTGACAGTAGGGCGCTGCCCGGTATAATGAAATTGAAAACCTTTTTCAATAAGAGAGGATGCTCCCCGGCGCTTGCCCTCCAGTCGGTCGCTGATTTGGGAGTGATTGACTTCTTGTCGACTCACACACCCCTGCGCGCCTGCGCTGCCCTAACCTTATTCATCGGCGTGCTGGTATGGGGATTGTCTGGCTGCAGTGCGCAAGCCACCTCCACCCCTTCGCCTGAGCCGGTCCTGCGCGTGGTAGCCACGACCAACCTGGTCGGCGACGTCGTCAGCCAGGTGGGAGGCGAGCTCGTTGCCGTGGACGTGCTGCTGCCTTACGGCAGCGATCCGCACAGCTACCAGCCCACCCCGCGGGATATCGCTAAGGTCGCCGATGCGCGAGCGCTGTTCATCAATGGCGCGGGCCTGGAGGCCTTCCTCGAGCCGCTGCTGCAGAACGCTGGCGAGGGTGCGCCGGTGGTGCAGGTTTCGGAGGGGATTACCTTGCTGGAACCCGCAGATGAAAGTGGCGAGGCGGCTGACCATCCCGAGCAGGGCGGCGACCCGCACGTGTGGACCGACCCCAACAACGTCCTGGTGTGGGTGACCAATATCGAACGCGCCCTCTCCAGCCTGGACCCGCAGCACGCCGCCAGCTATGCCGCCAACGCCTCCGCTTACCGGGAGCAACTGCGCCAGTTGGACCGCTGGATACAGGAGCAGGTCAACCAGGTGCCGCCCGAGAACCGCATCCTGGTCAGCGACCATTGGATGCTGGGCTATTTTGCGCAACGGTATGGCTTCCTCCAGGCAGGCGCGCTGGTGCCAAGTTTCAGCACCCTGGCTGAGCCCTCGGCCCAGGAGCTGGCGGCCTTGCAGGACGAGATTCGCGACCTGGGCGTGAAGGCGATTTTCGTCAGCGAGGCGGTGAATCCCCAGATGGCCAAGTTGCTGAGCGAGGACAGCGGCATCCAGATGCTGCAAATCTACTCGGGCTCTCTGACCCCACCGGATGGCCCCGCCGGAAACTACATAGCCTACATGCAACACAACGTACAGGTGATCGTCGATGGGCTGAAATGAAGCCCTGCCAGGCTGACTACGGGTGAACTGGATGAAATTGCTTGAAGGTCCCAAGACATTGCGCAAGTTAGGAGTTGGCGGCGAAGCCACGCACCACCAGGCCGGCGCGCCCATCCTGGAGGTCAAAGGCGTCTCCTTGCGTTACGAGACAGGCCTGGCGCTGGACGACGTCACCTTTCGCTTGCAAGCCGGCGAGCGCGTGGCGGTGGTGGGCCCCAACGGGGCGGGGAAGAGCACGCTCTTCAAAGTGATCGCCGGGGTGAGCGCCC
>JAQUAE010000277.1 GCA_028687395.1 Anaerolineales bacterium
TCTACACCGCCTTCATCGGCATCGGCTTCGCCCTGGCGCGCATGTCGCCGCGCCTGGAGGTGCGCTTCCTGGCGCCCTTCCTGGGATGGGTCGTCGCCGTCCTCAACCATGCCCTGCACAACACCATAGCGTTGCTCCTCCCAGGGACAGGTTGGTACCTGCTGGGCACGGTGGTGGATTGGAGCGGCTGGCTGTTCATGGCGATCTTCGTCATCTGGACAATCCGGCGTGAGCAGAAAGCCCTCACACGGTGGTTGAAGGACGAAGTCGTGGCGGGCGCCATCACCGAGGCGCAGTATCACGCCGCCTGCTCCACCTGGTCGCAATGGAAAGCAAAACTCGCCTCCATCTCTTCTGGCAAGTTCCGCAGGACCCGGCGTTTCTACCAGGTGTGCGCAGAGCTCACCCACAAGAAGCTACAGCGCGAGGTCATGGGCGAGGAACAGGGCAATTCGCAGATCATCGCCGCTCTGCGCCTTGAACTGCAGGGGTTGAGCTCGAGCATAGCCAGCTAACTGCCTCCATCAAAACGGGTTGGGCTGCGCTAGCGAGCGGATGGGGTAACGGATTTCCGCTAACCTGGCAGTCGTGGTAAAATGTGCCCGTTGGCACAACGAAAGAAGGAGCCCCAATAGCTCAGTGGATAGAGCGTTGCCCTCCGGAGGCAAAAACCCGCGTTCGAGTCGCGGTTGGGGCATCTTAGCCGACCGCCAAGACCCCTGATTACGCCGTCAGGGGTTTTTCCACATCACCATCGAAGTGGGTCACGCAGTGAAGAAGCGCATCAACGCCCTCCTGGCAATCCTGATCCTCGCCGCGCCCCTGGCTGGCTGTTTACAACTCCCCCGTGTGAACCAGGGGCTAACCTGGTCGCCGGCGGATGTACGTCTGCTCGACCCCGCTGACGCCTCTCACCCCGGTCAGGACCTGCTGGCACTCTATGCACGCATTCAAACGCCGCCGGATTCTGAAGCTGAGCTGCTCGTGCGCATCGATTTTCTAGACCTGCAACCCGCGCCTGAGCAGGATATATATTTACTGCTGGATTACCTACCCGGAGGTGAGCGCACCTTGCCTCTCGATAGCACCGCGGACGTGGCCTGGGAAGCACTGCTCAGCCTCCCGGCGCAGGGTGAATTGCTTTTTACCACAAAGCAGAATCTGCTGCCAGCGAGTCGCTCCGCCAGCGTCTATCGAGATCCGCGGGTGGATAGCGTGACGTTTCGTATCACGGGCGCGGGTTTGCCCCAGCGTTACGCCGGTTTTCGCCTCCAGCTCTATGTCACCGCCCCCGGTTCCCGCCAAATTGCTGATGCCACGCTACCCTTCGCTGCAGATGCCCCGTCGCCACGCCCGGCGCCCGTCGCCCTGGCGTTTTGGAATGCCTTCCCCGCTGATACGCCCGTCCAGGCGTTGCGTCGCTGGGATGGCGCGCACAGCGGTCCCTACGGTGGGCGGCACGGGTTGTTCAACCTGCTAAAGAGCGCCCGCACCCATTCGGTCCCACTCACCTTGCTGGATTTGAAATTCCCCACCTCCCTGGCCGCGCTGGATTTTTCAGGCGGCCTGCAATTGGTGCGCGAGATGGCCAATGCTTCCTTGCTGACCCTGCCTGAAGTTGCGCCCGTCTTCCCAATCGAGCGCCCCTCGGACTTGCCCGAGTGGGTGGTGGCCGGGGCAGCGAGGCAGAGCCGGCAGCTCGCCAGGCGCTACGGATTCGAGGCCTCTCGAGCGCTCTTTCTGCCAGCTCTCCCGGTGGGCGGGGAGTACCCAGCGCACGACCTGGTCTTCATCCCCGCCCCGCCGCGTGACCCGCCGGTCAGCGAACTCCTGCGCTATCAGGGGAAACGCGTCCTGCCCATCCCGATCGGGCAGCCAGGCAAGGTGGAGAAGGTACAAGCGACCCCCGCCGGCGCCTCCATCGAGTTGCGCAGGCAGCTCGCCAATTTTGCCTATCAGCTCAACCTGGCAGGTGCACCTGCAAGCAGCCAGGTCTTCCTCCTGGGCGGGGACCTGCCGCGCTCGACCTGGGGAGACCCCCAAGCCAGCCGGAGCACGCTGGATTATCTGCAAGCGCATCCCTGGCTGGCGTTGGTCGACCTCAGCGCCTGGGCGTACGGAGAGAAAGCGCAGCCTATTGAGACTCCCGACCTGGAACGCACCTCGCTGACCCGCAGCCAGGTCAAAAGCCTGGAATGGCTGGCTGAGGCTGGCGATTCGCCCTTCACAGGGACCGCCTGGCAAGCGCTTACCCACCTGACTGCGCCCGTAGCCACAAGCTCTGAGGAGCTAGCTGCGCTGCGCAACGATTATTGGCTTATGCTCGACGACCTGCGCCTGATCGACACCTGGGTTGAAAAGCAAGGACTACCATCCGGGTGCCAGGCGTCTGGGGGCAACCCCCGCCAGCAACGCTGTGTGCTTGCATCCCCAAACATGTTGCTCCTCCTCGACCCGCAGGAGGGCAGCCTGTTATATGCCTTTGCCTATGCGAATGGCAAGGTTATACAACTTATCGGTCCCACCTCTCAACTCTCCTCCGGGCAGAGCGATCCGGGGGCATGGCGCCCCGGCGCGGGATACCGCGCCGACCCCAGCGTATTTCCCGGCGCCTTTGCAGATGAAGGTGGCCCGTACCGCTGGACCATCGCAGGGAACCGTATCACCTTCGAGGGCGATGGCGCTGTCCAACGCAAGACCTACACCTTAGACGAAGATGGGTTGAGGGTGGCTTACCTCACCCGCCAGCCTGCCCTGGTCAGCCTGCCGCTAATCCTGGAGGCGAGCCGCCCACTCGAGCCCAGATGGGCATACGCGTACCGGATTCAAGTCACTGAGGGGAAGCTCATCTGGGGTATTAATGACGGAGCGCGCATCCTGGTATGCAGCAATGCCAGCCTGCGCTTTTCCAGCTTCCTGGAAGGGCGCCCCGCAGCAGGTACTACCGAGGACCCCAACGCCGAAATACTTCCAGGCGCGTTTCTGCCCTTCCCCCTCGGGCTGGCGGAAGTCGCGGGTGAAGGCGCGTTTTCTATCGAGGTGAAATTGTTACCCTAGCGGGGGAAAACCATATTCGGGAGCGACTGTACGTGTCACGTAGCTCAATCGCCGTGGGATTCGACGGCAACCGTCTCACCCTTCTCCTGAACCGGCCGTGGCTCCTCGCGCAAGAAGATCGCCAGGATGCCCGTACTGAGGGTTATGGCTGCCGACATGGTGAATATGAAGGGTACGCCGCGCAGATCGGCGACGTGACCGCTCAACCAGGTGCCCAGGGCGCCCATCGAGAACAGGAAGCCCAGAATCAAACCGGTAGCCAATCCGGTGCCACCCGGCAGCATGCGCTGAGCCATGACCACGATGATGGGATAGGCGGCGCTGATGAAGCAACCCGCTACCGGCGCCATGAGATACGTCCATAACGAGCCTCCCCCCAGGCCCATCAGAATAACCGGCAAGCTGCCCAGGACCAAGGAGCCGATGATTACCAGCCTCTTCGAGAAGCGATCTGCCAGGTAGCCGCCCAACAGGTTACCCAACATCGATCCGCCCATGTACAGGCCGATGATCACGCCATATTCCGTGGCCGAACGCCCCAGATCGCTCAAGTACTTGGGGATGAAGGTGATCAGGC
>JAQUAE010000278.1 GCA_028687395.1 Anaerolineales bacterium
AAAACGCTGCCCTTCGCTGCCTGGTACGGGATGAGGATCGAGCCACTGGCCGGGGCGCTCAGCTCGCCGGAAAGCTCCACGGTCAACCTGTGGGCGGGAACCTGACCTGAGAGGCGCGGGCTGGGGATGCCCTCGCTGGCGGTCAGGGTGAGGGCGACCTCCTGGAGCTGTTCAGGGGGCGAGAGGCTGATCTCCGCGCCCGGCGCCAGCGTGGCAGCGATAGCCAGCACCGCCAGGACGCCCAGGGTGAAGACCACTACGCGCACGGCTGGCGAACGCAACCAGCGAGCTGGGGCAGGGTGAGCGATCTCACGCAGGGCTTCCAACTCGGCATGCGAAGCCTGTTTCCCGGTATCGCCAGCTTTGGCAGGCGGCGGAGTCTTCCGGCGCTGGCGCCAACTGGCTTTGTTCGCCTGCTGCACCGACGAAAAGACAGGGATGGCGAGCTCACGAGCGTGGGAGCGCACCAGGGGGTCGTCGCTGACCAACCCCAGTTGCGCCCCAAGGGACAGGCTATGCCTGTGCAGCAATACCAGGTCGATGCGCCGGGTGAGGATGCGACCTCGCTCTGGCCAAACCAGCAGGATGCGCCCCGTCTTCCCCCACCCCATTTTGTCCCGCACCGAGACTTGGTCGTCGTGGTTCTCGAGTTTCAGGATATGAGTCTTCATTACCCTGCTCAGGCGTTATCCACCCGGGTTATACGCGCCGCAACCGGCGGCTCCTATGATTTTAACCGCGCTTCGATCCAGGCGGGGACGCTAGCCAGGGCTTCGTCCAGGCGGCTGGCATCCTTACCACCCGCCTGCGCCAGGGTGGGTTTCCCACCGCCGCCTCCCCCCAGGGGTTGGGCGACGTGCTTCACCAGCTCGCCAGCGTGCAGGCCGCGCTTCATCAGGTCGTCGGTGATCGCCGCTACCAGCATGGGCCGCCCTGCGGTGACGCTGGCAAGCACAGCCACGGCGCTCTTGGGGTAGCGCTGGCGGAAGACGTCCGCCATGTTGCGCAGCGCGTCGGCGTTGGCTTCCGGCAGACGTGCAGCCAACAAGGTCACCCCCGCCACCTGGACGACGCCCTGCAACTGGCGCTCGAACTCCTTGGCTATTCCCTTCTGGCGCAGAGAGGCGGCTTCTTTGCGTGCCTGGTTGAGCTCAGCCAGCAGTGCCTGGGTCTTCTCCACGACCTGGTCTGGCGTGGCGGAGAGCAACTCGGCTGCCTGTTCGAGGGTGCGTATGCGCTTGTGGGCCAGGGCGTAGGCAGCTCGCCCGGTCACTGCTTCGATGCGGCGGATGCCCGCCGCCACGCTGCCTTCGGAAGTGATCAGGAAGATACCAATATCGCCGGTTTCGTCGACGTGGGTGCCTCCGCACAGCTCGTTGGAGATCACCTGCTCGTCCCCGATAGTGATGTTGCGCACGGTCTCTTCGTACTTCTCGCCGAACAAAGCAATGGCGCCTTGCGCCAGCGCCTCCTGCAAGGGTTTGTAGGCAATGTTGAGGGGATAATTCGAGGTGATGGCGCGGTTGACACCCGCCTCGATTGCTTCCAACTGCTGCTGAGACAGCCCCTCCGGGTGGGTGAAGTCGAAGCGCAGGCGGTCGGGAGCGACCAGCGAGCCGGCCTGGCGAGCGTGCTCGCCCAGTTGCAGGCGCAATTCCCTGTGCAGCAGGTGGGTGGCGGTGTGGTTGCGCATGATGTCCCTGCGCCGCTCCACGTCGATACGGGCGATGGCGGCATCGCCCAGGCGTGCCTGCCCGCGCGCCACCTTCCCAGCGTGGACGATCAGCCCGGCGGCGGGTTTGCGCGCCTCCTCGACCTGGATCTCCCACCCCGGCTCGCCCTGTGCGCTGATCAGGCCGGTATCTGATACCTGCCCGCCGGACTCGACGTAAAAGCAGGTTTCGGGCAGCAAGACCTCCACCTGGTCGCCGGTTTGAGCGGCGGCGACCGGGCTGCCGTCCTGGATCAAGGCCAGGATGGGCCCGCGCACTTCGACGCGGGTGTAGGGGTCGTAAGCCACGCCCGAAGCGGGCAGCTTTCCACTCTCTTTGAGCTCTTCGAAGAGGTTGCGGTAGACGTCGACGTCCTCGCCGCCCAGCTCCCCGAAAACCTCGCCGGCGCCCGAAGCCAGGCGGTGTTCATCCATCGCCCGGCGGAAGCCAGCTTCGTCCACGTCCAGGTCTTGCTCCCGGGCGATGTCCCGCGTGATCTCGAACGGCAAGCCGAAGGTGGCGTACAGGTTGAAGGCCTGGTCGCCGGGGAGGTTTTTTTCACCCGAGGAGCGCAGCTTCTCTAGCAGATCTTCCAGGCGGCTGAGACCGCCCTCCAGCGTCCGACGGAAGCGGACTTCCTCCCGTGTGAGCGCCTCCTGTATCGCCTTGCGGTTGCGTTCCAGCTCGGGGTAGAAGGCGCCGTAGTTCTGGATCACCTGTTCCGCCACCTGGGCCAGGAAGGGCTCGTTCAAGCCGAGCATGCCCCCGAAGCGGGCGGCGCGGCGGATGATCATGCGACAGACGTAATTACGCCCGGTGTTTCCCGGCACGACGCCATCCGCGATGAGGAAGGCAGCCGCCCGCGAGTGATCGGCAATCACCCGGTAAGGGGTTGGGTTGGTAGCGCGCTGGGCGGCGTCTTGCCCAGCCAGCTCCTGCACGCAGTCCAGCATGGGTTGGAAGAGATCAGTCTTATAGTTCGAATCCACGTTCTGCAGCACGGAGACGATGCGCTCGAAGCCCATGCCGGTATCCACGTGCCTGGCTGGCAATGGCTCCAACTGGGTAGGGCTCAGGCGGTTGTACTGGATGAAGACCAGGTTCCACAGCTCGAGAAAGCGCTGGCAGTCGCTGTTCACCCCGCACTTGTGTCCAGCTACGCCCCGCTTGTTGCAGAAATCCGATCCACGGTCGATGTGGATTTCGCTGCACGGGCCGCAGGGGCCGGTGTCTGCCATCTCCCAGAAATTATCCTTGCGACCAAAGAACAAGATGTGGCTGGGGTCGATGCCAGGTTGCGCCGCCCAGGCCTGGGCAGCTTCGTCATCTTCGGGGATCTGCCCCTGCTCATCCCGAAAGCAGGTCGCCCACAATTGTGCTTTGGGCAGTCCCCACACCTGGGTGAGCAGCTCCCAAGCCCAGGCTATAGCTTCTTTCTTGTAGTAATCACCGAAGGACCAGTTGCCCAGCATTTCGAAGAAGGTGTGGTGCGTGTCGTCGCGGCCGACGTCATCCAGGTCGTTGTGCTTGCCGGCAACGCGCATGCACTTTTGTGAATTGGTCGCCCGGGTGTAGGCGCGCTTGTCCGTGCCCAGGAAGACGTCCTTGAACTGAACCATGCCGGCGTTGGTGAAGAGCAAGGTCTGGTCACCGCCGGGGACGAGCGATGAAGAAGGCACGTAGCTATGGCCGCGGGCGACGAAAAAGTCGATGAAATCCTGGCGAATCTGTGCTCCGCTGTGTTTGTAGTCGGTCATAAAATCTCCGCCTCGAGGTGCGTTGTGGGAACTCCCCAAGCAAGCCATAATGACAAGCCTCCCGCACCGGCAGGCGGCTGCCTCACGGCGCCGGGATTGCACTGAATTATACCAAGGAGGCTCTCCCGCAACCACCAGCGAATCCGCTC
>JAQUAE010000008.1 GCA_028687395.1 Anaerolineales bacterium
TGACGTTGCGCTCGCTGGCCTTGTAGAGATGGGGGTCAATGCCGGGTCCCATCAGCCCGGTGACTTGCACGCGTTCGCCGCCTACGTTCTTGACGATGTCAGCGATCATGCCCGTGGTGGCCACGGCGCGGATCGGACGCTGCGCCAGGCTGCCAGCCTCCTGAGCCAGGGCGGGCTGGCAGGCTGCCAGGGTAATAGAGAAGAGTACCAGCGTCCAGAGAGCCTTTTTCACGTTGCGCTCCACAATTTAGGATAGACTAAATCTTATTTTAGCCACAGAAGATAATTTGTCAAGGTTTTCGGATAAAATACGTCTTATTATTAATCCACCAGGCGAGCTGGCTCCAAACCCCCATTAAGAGGCGGCCGCGCCTTGACAAATCTCACCCCCCGGATATACTCACTCAGTGAGTAGTTATGCTGTGAAAAAGGACGCCTACACCGGTCCCCTCTCGCCTGAATACGCCCTGCTCGGCTTGCTCTCCCAGGCGCCGGCCCACGGCTATGAGCTCCACCAGCGCCTGCAGAGCGAGCTAGGGCAGATCTGGCATATCAGCCTCAGCCAGACCTACAATATCCTCAACCGTCTGGAGGCGCAGGGCTTTGTGGCTGGGGAGACCCTGTCCCAGCAGAAACTGCCCCCCCGGCACCGGTTCCACCTGACCGCGCCGGGCCAGGAGCGCTTCGCGGCCTGGTTGTGCGCCACCAGCGCCTGCTCCGTGCGCGCCATCCGCGTGGAGTTCCTCACCCGGCTGTACTTTGCCCGCACCCTCCGCCCGGATCTGGCTGGCGAATTGATTGATGCTCAAGCAGAGGTGGTGCGCCAGGGGGTGGCACACTTGCGCCGCGCCCTGGTGGAGGCGTCCCTCACGCAGCCCTTCAATCGCCTGGGAGTCGACCTGCGCATCCGCCAACTGGTGTCGATACTGGAGTGGCTGGATGAGGCGCGCCAGGCGCTCCTGGTCGAGCTTGAAACTGCGCTAGCTGCGGGGGAGGAGGACGCGTGAGCTGGGGGTGGGTTGCCGCGTCCTGGCTCGCCATGCTGTGGCTGAGCGCCTGCGGGGATTCAGCGCCAGCACCATCCAGCGCACTGGCGGAGCAGCCCCAGTCGCTGACGGTCTTCGCCGCGGCTTCGCTGGTCGAGACGGTCGAGCAAGCCGGGGCGGTGTTTGCCGCCGATCACCCGGAGCTCAGGGTGGTGAATAACTTTGCCAGCTCATTTCAGCTTGCCGAGCAACTGGCCCAAGGGGCGCCTGCCGACGTCTTCGCCAGCGCTAACCGGGAGCAGATGCTGGCGGCTGTCGACGCAGGTCGGGTCGAACTCAGCCAGGTGAGCGCCTTCGCCTCCAATCGCCTGGTCATTGTCGTTTGCGCAACCTGCCCGCAACGCCCCTCCCATTACCAGGACCTGGCGCAGCCCGGCCTCAAGCTGGTGCTCGCCGCCCCGGCAGCGCCGGTCGGCGCTTACAGCCTGGCGTTCCTGGAAAAAGCCGCCCGGCAGCCAGGACAGGACCCGGCTTTCGAGCAGCAGGTTTTGGATAACGTGGTTTCCTACGAGGAGACGGTGCGGGCGGTGCTCACCAAGGTCATCCTGGGCGAGGCGGACGCGGGGATCGTCTACGCCAGCGACCTGCAGGGCGCATCGGCTGAGCAGGTTGACGTGGTGGACATTCCCGCGGACCTGAATGTGGAGGCGGTGTACTATATTGCTCCCATCAAGGGCAGTCTGAATCCCGGCCTGGCAGGCGAGTACGTCGCCTTCATGCTCTCCCCTCAGGGACAGGCGATCCTGGCTGTGCACCGCTTCCTGCCGCCGCCATGAACGAGGTTCACCTCATATGAAACTCACTCCAGGCTTGAAGCTGCAGGCTCACGCCGCTCCGCCCGAGGGCGCGCCGGGCGACGAGACTGCTTCCCCCGACCGCTTCACCGCCGCGGCGCGGCCGGGCATGCAACGCATGGTGCAGCTCTCCAGCCTGCCGCTGCTGGCCTTCTTCATCCTGCCTCTCCTGGCGCTGCTGCTGCGCACCTCCCCGGGGCAGTGGCTGGCCAACCTCGCCCAGCCCAACGTGCTCCAGGCGGTGGGTCTGAGCCTGACCACCACCCTGCTGACTACCGGGCTGACCATCCTGCTGGGGACGCCGCTGGCGTTCGCCATGGCGCGCGACCTGCTTCCCTTTCGCCGGGTGGTCGATTCGCTCATCGATTTGCCCACCGTCCTGCCGCCAGCGGTCGCCGGAATCGCCCTGCTGATGACCTTCGGGCGCCGAGGGGTCTTTGGGGGCTGGCTGGACAGCCTGGACATCCACATCGCCTTTACGCCCTTCGCCGTGGTCCTGGCGCAGATGTTCGTCGCCGCGCCGTTCTACGTCAAAGCCGCCGCCCTGGGGTTTGCCAGCCTCGATCGCCAGCTCGAGCAGGCGGCCGGGCTGGATGGCGCCAGCGGTTGGCAGACCTTTCGCTACGTCATCCTGCCCTTATCCTGGGCTGCCCTGCTCAGCGGCAGCGTGATGACCTGGGCGCGCGCCCTCGGCGAGTTTGGGGCGACGATCATCTTCGCCGGCAATTACGTCGGGCGTACCCAGACCATGCCCCTGGCGATCTACCTGGGATTCGAGATCAACCTGGAAGCCGCTCTGACCCTCTCGGTGGTGCTTATCGGCACCTCCTTCCTGGCGCTCATGGTGGTCAAATGGGTGCTGCACCGCGAGTGGCTTTAGCTTCCGGGAATGGGATTTGTTGACGCATCCCGCGACTTGTGGCATAATCCCGAGCAACGTAATGCTCTTAAAGGCGATGATGGAAACGAGTAAGCCCGCTTCCGACTGGCAGCGAACCCGGGATTAGTGCGAGCCGGGGCAGCCGGGCGAGCTGAAAATCCTTCCGGAGCCGTAAGCTGAACGCAATGGTTGCCAGTAAGCGAGCCGGTGCTGTCCCCCGTTAGCCAGGACGCAGGTTATATCCCCTGAAACTGTTGCCGATCGGGGGATCGTGCCTGGATGAGGTGCCCGCTTTTTGGGAAGCAGGGTGGTACCGCGAAGCTGATCGTGCGTTGTGAGGCTCTCGTCCCTGACCTGGGATGAGGGCTTTTGTTTTAATTCTGCGATTGTGGAGGTCGTATGCCGTTCAACGAAGTGCCCGCCAAGGTGGATTTTCCGGCCCAGGAAAGGCAGCTTTTGGAGTTCTGGCGCCAGAGCGACGCGTTCAACAAGATGCGCCAGGTGCATAGAGGCCAGACCCCGTGGTCCTTCATCGACGGGCCGATTACCGCCAATAACCCGATGGGCGTCCACCACGGCTGGGGGCGCACCTACAAGGACCTCTACCAGCGCTTCTGGACGATGCGCGGGCGCGAGTTGCGCTATCAAAACGGCTTCGATTGCCAGGGACTATGGGTGGAGGTGGAAGTCGAACGCGAGATGGGCTTCAAGACCAAGAAGGACATCGAGGACTTCGGTCTGGAACAATTCGTGCGTAAATGCAAGGCGCGCGTCCTGCGCTTTGCCGCGGTGCAGACCGAACAGTCCATCCGTCTGGGGTACTGGATGGATTGGAACGATCCCGACCACCTGCGCTGGCTGGCCGAACAACTGATGGAAGACCCCGCCTGCACGATCACCGTCCCCGGACTGGATGGGGAGGTGAGAGGCACGGTGGAGCAGATCGTGGCCCGCCTGGGCATGCCGGAGCTGGGCGGCAGTTACTTCACCTTCTCCGATGAAAACAACTACATGATCTGGACCTTCCTCAAGAAGTGTTGGGAGAAGGGCTGGCTGTACCGTGGCGCCGACGTGATGCCCTGGTGCCCCCGCTGCGCCACGGCCATCAGCCAGCACGAGATCGTCACCGACGGCTATGCCGAGATTTCCCATCCGTCGGTCACCTTGCGCTTCCCCCTGCTCGCCCCCGATGGGAGCCGCCGGCGAGAAGATGGTCTGCCTGCCTCGCTGCTGGTATGGACGACCACGCCCTGGACGTTGACCAGCAACGTCGCCGCGGCGGTGGGGCCCAACCTGACCTACGCCAAAGTGCGCCAGGGCGACGAGGCGTTTTACCTCTCCAAAGGCACCCTGCACATGCTGCGCGGCGCCTACCAGGTGCTTGAGGAGCTGCAGGGCAAAGCCATGGAGGGTTGGACTTACGATGGCCCGTTCGACGACCTGCCCGCGGCACAGCAGGTTGGCGGGCGCATTCACCTGGCTGAGCTGACCAAAGACATCACCCAGAGCGCCGCGCAGGCGCACCGCGTCCTGCTGTGGGACGAGGTCGGCGAGGACGAAGGCACCGGCATCGTCCACATCGCTCCCGGGTGCGGCGCGGAGGACTTCGTCCTGGGTCGCGCCAACCACCTGCCCTTGATTGCCCCCCTGGATGACGAAGGCACCGTCCTGGAAGGCTTCGGCTGGCTGAGCGGCATGCACGTCTCCGAGGTTGCCGCACCGATTTTCGAAGACCTGAAGCGCAAGGGGCTTCTCTACAATGTAGAGGATTACGCTCACCGCTACCCGACGTGCTGGCGTTGCCACACCGAGCTGGTCTTCCGCCTGGTGGACGAGTGGTTCATCAGCATGGGCGCGGTGTACGCCAAGCCTCGCCAGGAGCTCACCCCCGAGGAAAAGGCGCGCAGCCTGCGCTATCAGATCATGGACGTGGTCGACCAGATTCGCTGGATTCCGGATTTCGGCTATTCACGCGAGATGGACTGGTTGCATAACATGCACGACTGGATGATCAGTAAGAAGCGATTCTGGGGGCTGGCGTTGCCGATCTGGGTGTGCACAGACTGCGGGCAGTACGAGGTGATCGGCGACGAGGCCGAGCTGCAACAGCGCGCGGTCGCGGGTTGGGAAACGCTGGCCGGGCACACGCCCCACCGCCCGTTCATTGACGCCGTCAAGCTGCAGTGCCCTCACTGCCAGGGGGAGATGGGCCGCATCCCGGACGTGGGCAACCCCTGGCTCGATGCAGGCATTGTCTCCTTCAGCACGCTGCGTTATCGCCGCGACCGTGATTACTGGCGCACCTGGTTCCCGGCGCACTGGATCAGTGAGTCTTTCCCCGGCCAGTTCCGCAACTGGTTCTACAGCCTGCTGGCGATGGCCACCGTGCTGGAGAATGCCGCCCCTTTCCGCCAGATATTTGGATACGGCACCTTGCTGGCGGAGGATGGGCGCCCGATGCACAAGAGCTGGGGCAATTCCATCGAGTTCAACGAAGCCGCCGACCGCATGGGCGTAGACGTGATGCGCTGGCTGTATTGCGCCCACAAGCCGGAGAACGACCTGCTCTTCGGTTATACCCGCGGGGATGAGACCCGGCGCCGCTTCCTGATCCCCTTGTGGAACGTGTACAGCTTCCTGGTCACTTACGCCCGGCTGGATGGCTGGGAGCCCACGGGTGAATTCGACCCGGCCTTCCCCGAGGGGTCTACTCCCTCCAGCCCCAGCCTGCTGGACCGCTGGATGCTGTCCCGGCTGAACCAGGTGGTCGAGCGAGTGACAACTGCCCTGGAGGAGACCGACTCGCTGGCCGCCACGATCGCCCTGGAAGCCTTCCTGGACGACCTGACCAACTGGTACGTCCGCCGCAGCCGGCGCCGCTTCTGGAAGTCGGAGCACGACGCTGATAAGAACACCGCCTACGCCACGCTCTATCACGTGCTGGTGAAGCTGGTGCGCCTGCTGGCGCCTTTGACACCCTTCGTCGCCGAGAGCATTTACCAGAACCTGGTCGCTGCGGTGCGGCCTGGCGCTTACGCGAGCGTGCACCATACCTCCTGGCCGGTTGCCGATGCGTCATGCGTGGATGACGCCTTGCTCGAGCAGATGGCTCTCGCCCGTCAGGTGGCCAGCCTGGGGCTGAGCGCCAGGAACGGCGTCGGCGTGAAGGTGCGCCAGCCGCTGGCTCGTGTGCTGGTCTACGCCGGCAATCAGCGCGCCCTGCTGGATGAGTTAGTGGAAATCGTCAAGGACGAGCTGAACGTCAAGGCCTTCGAATTTGTCGAGCAAGCCTCCCAACTGGTCACCTACAAGATGCTGCCCGATAACAAGCTGCTCGGTCCGCGCTTCGGCGCCGACTTTCCCAAGGTGCGCGCCGCTCTGCAAGCGGCCGACCCGTCGAGCGTGGCTGCCAAGCTTCAAGCCGGCCTGCCAGTCGTCCTGGAGGTGGATGGGCAATCCATGGAGATTGCCCCCGAAGAGGTCTTGATCCAGACCCAGCCCGTGCACGGGCTGGCTGTGGCTTTCGACCGCCAGGCCACGGTGGCTTTGGACACCGCGATCACCCCTGAGCTGCGCGCCGAGGGGCTGGCGCGCGAGGTAGTGCGCCGCGTCCAGGCAATGCGCAAGGAGGCGGGCTTCAACATCGAGGACCGCATCGCCACCTACTACCAGGCAAGCGCGGAGCTCTCCGCTATCCTGCGGGATTGGTCGGATTACCTCAAAGCAGAGACCCTCTCTCTCGAGCTGGTGCCCGGCGCGCCGCCATCCGGTGCATACACCGAGAAGCACACGCTGGATGGAGAAGAGCTCGTCCTGGGCGTGCTGCAGCTCAAGCGCTGATTTCCTTTCTTTCCTCGCTTAACCGGGGCGCTGGGGTGTACAATGTACCATGTCCCAGCCTCTGGTTAATTTATTAAGGGCGCCTAGAGAAAAACACCAGCCAGGCAGCCGTGTTCACACCCGTTCCCCCGCACCCCAACCTGCTGCAGCTCGAAGAGAGCATCCTTCGCTATTGGCGCACCCACCGCACCCACGAAAAAGCCGTCGCCGCGCGCCTGGAAGGGCCGGCGTTCGTCTTCAGCCGCCAGCCGCCCAGCGCCAACCGCTCATCCGGATTGCAGGAAGCTCTGAACCTGGCGCACCAGGACCTCTTCCTGCGCTACAAGGCCATGCGCGGCTACAACGTGGCGCGCCAGGCATCCTGGCAGGCTCATGGCATGGGGGTGGAAATCGAGGCGGAGCGCCGACTGCACCTTTCACTGCAAGCGCCTCTGGTGGGCAGCGAGCTGGAGGCTTTCGTCGCTGCCTGCCGACAAATCGCCTCCCAGCGCCTGGAAGCGTGGGAGGGGCTTGCCTGGCGAATGGGCTTCTGGAGGCAGCTCGCCGGCGCAGCCGCGACCTGCGACGATGAGTACATCCAGTCGCTGTGGTGGGGCTTGAAGGCCTTCTGGGAGAAGGGCTGGCTGGCGCCCTCCGTGCAGGTTTTGCCCTATTGCCCGCGCTGCGCCACGCCGGTGGACGCGCGCCAGCTTGCTTACAGGCGCGCCGGGATCGAGAACCTGGCAGCGTACGTGCACCTGCCGCTGGCGGATGAAGCGGGAACCTCCTTGCTGGTCTGGAGCGACGCGGCCTGGAAGCTGCCCGGCGCTGTGGCAGTTGCCGCTCACCCCGATGAAGAATACCTTGTCGTGGAGCGCATCCTGGCGGAAGGGGGCGTGCAGCGCATCCTGTTGGCCGCCAGCCGCCTGGAGGCGGCCTTTCCCAAAGAGGCGCTGCGCGTGGTGGAGCGCTTCAAAGGTCGCAAGCTGCGCGCCAGGCGGTACTTACCCTTATATACCTTCCTGCCTCTCGATAAGCCCGCCCATTACGTCGTGTTGAGCGACGCCGTCCGGGTCGATTGTGGTAGCGGGTTGGCGCCTTTGGCCCCAGCTTTCAGCCAGGCGCACCTGCGCGCCGCTCAGGAGTTCGACCTGCCCGTGCTGCCTGTGCTCACCGAACAGGGGGCATTCATCCCCGAGGTGCGCCCGTGGAGCGGGAAGCCCGCCCGCGAGGCTGCGCCCTTGATTCTGGGCGACTTGCAAGCGCGCGGCCTGCTCGAGCGCCGCGAAGCCCTGCCTGGCAGCCTGCCACTCTGCCCGGAGTGTAAAACGCCCGTAGTCCACCTGCCGCGCAGCGCCTGGTTCCTGCGCACGGCAGAGATGCGCCAGGCGCTGGCGACTCACGACGAGGCCGTTACCTGGTATCCGTCGCCTGCGCAGGCGCACAGTGCTGCTTGCAAGGGCGACAACGCTGAAGACCGCTTGATCGGCGTGGAACGATATTGGGGCGCGCCGCTGCCCGTCTGGGAGTGCCAGACCTGCCATCACCAGCTTTGCGTGGGCTCACTGGCCGAGCTTTCCCAACTGGCCGGTGAGGCGCTGCCCGGCTCGAGCCTGCACCGCCCGGAGATTGACCGGGTGCGCCTGCCCTGCCCGCAATGCCGCGGCCAGATGCTGCGCGTCCCCGAGGTGGTCGCCGCGTGGTTCGAAGAGGGTGCCCTGCCCTTTGCCGGCTGGGGCTACCCCTGGGTTGCGCAGGAGGAATTCCAGGCGAATTTCCCTGCTGACCTGGTATGTGAAGCCGAAAGCGAGCGCTGTGGCTGGTTGAACGATGTGCAGATGACCTCCGGGAGTCTCTTCAGCCGCAGTGCATTCCACAACGCGGTGCGCCTGGGGAGCGTGCGCACTGCATCCGGCGACGAAGCGCAATTGCTGGGCGAGGCGTTCACCTCCTGCGGCAGCGACGCCCTGCGCGTCTACGTCTACGCACACAGCGCTCCAGGTAAGACCCTGCGCTTCTCCCTGGAAGAACTGACCCAGGCGCAGCGGGCCTGGTTGCCCCCCTTGTGGGGCGCCTACCGCTACTTCGTTGGCTGCGCCAACCGCCGGGGTTGGCAACCCGGGCAGAACCTGGGGTGCGAGACCGGCGCCCACGATCGCATCCACATCCTCGACCGCTGGCTGCTCTCCGAGCTGCAGGTGCTGACGCGGGATGTGACCACCGCGCTGGAAATCCACGATGCCCGGGGCGCCATCGCCGCGCTGCATAACTTTGTCGATCGGCTGTCGCGCTGGTATCTACGCCTCTCACGCCAGCGCCTGGCAGGTGAGGATGCCGCCGAAGCCGAATCCGCCTTAGCCGCGCTCTACACTGCCCTGTGTACCCTGAGCCGGCTGCTGGCGCCCATCGCCCCGCTGCTTGCCGAGGAGCTCTACCATAGCCTGGTAGGCGCCGTAGATGAGGCCGCCCGCGAAACGGTGCACGCCGCCGACTGGCCGCTGATCGCCGCCGACCTGATCGACGAGCCGCTGAATGGCGAGATACGCCGGGTCAGGGAGCTGGCTGCGCTCGGGCGGCGCTGTCGCCACCTGGCGGGGTTTCGCCTGCGTCAGCCCTTGGCGGAGATGGCCTTCTGGGTGTGGGCGCCGGAAGAGAGACATGCGCTCGAGAGGCACGCCGGCTTACTGGCGCAGGAGCTCAACCTTCGGGCCGCGCGCCTGCTTGATGTGCCGCGCGAAGCGGCAGCCTTTCAATTGATACCTGATTTGCGCCTGCTTGGGCAGGAGCACGGCGGGCGCCTGCCGGGCGTGCTGGCCGCTTTGGCAGAGCTGGACGTGCAGGGCGCGTCCCGCGCCTTGCTGGCGGGGCATGCGCTGCACCTGGCCGTGGCGGGCAAAGCCGTGACCCTCTCCCCGCGCCAGGTGGCGGTGAGCATCCACCCTGTGGAGGGCTTCGTCGTCGCCCGGCAAGGGGAACGCCTGGCTGCCCTGCCGGTCGAGCTCTCGCCCGAGGCCCGCGCCATTGGGCTGGCGCGTGATTTCGTCCGCCAGGTGCAGTCGCTGCGCAAGCGGGCGGGGTTGGAAGCCGGCGATGCGGTGCGCCTGTATGTGCAAGCCACGCCGGGGTTACGCCGCGCCTTGGATGCTCACAGGGATATTATTCTCACCCGCTTGCAGGTCGAGCGTTGGGTGAAAGCCGAAGCGCCGCCTGGGGCGCCCAGGGCTATCGTAAAGCTCGGCAAGGAATTTCTCGAGGTGGGTTTGGTGAGGTAGAGCGCCCGGCTGCGCAGGAGATATCCCCTCCGGAGAGCCCTGTGTCTGGATCGACGCGCCGGTGGCTGGCCTCTCCCTTCCTGAAGGCCGGCCGGTCAACGTCGAAGGTCACGCCGCCTATCAGGCTGGCGTGGAGAGAGTGGAGGTGGGGGTCAATGCCGAGCGCCAGGCGACGATCGCTGGCCTGTTTAGCGTGGAGAACCTGGCTCGCTTCGGGTACGCCTGGTCGTCACCGGTACCCACGCCGTCGACCCTGCCGCCCCTGCTGCGCCAACTGGCGCCGGACGGGCTGTTTGGCGCCATTGCGCAGGCCGGCGGGCGCCTGCTGGAAGCGGGCGCTTCGGATTGGGTCGTCTTACCCCAGCGACGAGGCTTACTTCCTGCACTTCATCCTGCACACCGTGGAGATGGCGCTGCAGGGGCGCACCGACCTGGAGGCCGGGGCGTTGAGGCGGTGGGCGGCTACCCGCCACGCCGAGGTGAGGCGCGCTCAATAACGGGAAAGTTGAAGTTTCAACACGGAGAGGGTTTACGGAGAGGGCTTACTTGACACTGGTTAAGCTTGAGTTTATAATCCCTTCGCCTATTCCTCGGTAGCTCAATTCGGCAGAGCGGGCGGCTGTTAACCGCTAGGTTCCAGGTTCGAGTCCTGGCCGAGGAGCTCCGGAAGTTAGCTATATATGTATATTTGATCCATGTGGGGGCGAATACCACCGTTTTTGGCTACGGTGGCGATGATAGCGGTAGCGCGGGTGAAAATGGTGGTTTATATTCTGAATGGTTTGTGTGCCCTAAACTCACTCGCAACGAGCGGGAGGTGTCTCCTCGCTGGTGAGAGAAACGTAGAGCGATGAAGAGATCGCCAGTTGCGTACACGCCCGACATTGAGCACAAAACACTCCAGGTTTAGGGGTGCTGTGTAATCTAATGCCTGCGCGAAGCGGAATGTGCCGGCTGCAACTGCTTGTTCGGCTGCATGCCGCCGTCACTGCTCCACTCGCTTAGCGGAGTCCTTTTATTCCTTAACGCAGTATCACCTGAACGATGAGCACCGTTATCAATAGCAAGGTATTAACTGCCGTGAGCAGGATGAGGTTTCTGAAGGTACTCACGCTTTGAGGTTGCTTGCTTTGACCTGAGTGCCCGCTTACGGTTTGAAAAATGACTTCAACTTGCATCGGATTGATGACACCCAACAGGAACGGCAATTGATTTCTGCGACTCAACCATTTTTGTACGACGCGTTCTACTGCTATCTTTACTATACGAGAGAGAATACTAACGAATTCTACCGCTCCTGACAGTCGAGCCATCCAATCCAATACAATTACTACGCCTTCCCATGCGATAGTGCCTTGATAGAAGCGAATCTGTGTTTCGATGTTTACACCTACAGGAAGTGCGCGTCTAATCTCCTGCTGTATTTCCTGTGAGATTGTGTTTGAACCGTCGTTGAGATAGAAGACGACTTCTGACACTTCGCCTTTCTCCAGAGTTGTTATCTCTCCGCGAAATTCAAATAGGAAGATGCGAGGTTCTTCTACCATATATCACCTCCTTGTTGGAAATGCGTCCTTGTCCACTCCATGCAACACAGAGTTGTGAGAAAACCATGCCCCAATCTGCCTGTATCTTTCGGCTGAGACGGAAGCCACCCAACGGCACGTGCATCACCCGCAGGCGATCCGAGCAGAGCGAGGTGAAGCCGGTCAGGTAGAAGCGCTTGTTAAGCGGCGTGATTTACTCATCGTATGGGCCAAGAAAGCGTTCACCGTTGAAATGAATCAGATGGCTTGGTGCATCAGCCACCCATACTTCGGTTTCCCATGCAATTTCGGAAATATAACGGCCCATGGTCGATCGATTCGGAAACGCAGTCACATAGATCAATCCGGCGCTAGATCCCTCAAATAACTCAGTAAGCTCGGTATGCCGTTTGCCATCGACCGGTCCGTGACTAGTGACGGATTCCACCAGCAGTAGCCAGTTCTTTTTTACATAATAAATCACTACGTCTGGCATTTTGCCGTGGATATCCACATTTACGCCTAACCTTGCTAGCAGGGCAGCATCGAAATAGCCACACTTGTCACCAGTGTCCCCTGTATAAACCAGCATACTACCCGGCGCAAAACGTGGGGCGAAGTCTTCGATGATCGCCTTTATCAGCTCACTATGTTCGCCAGGGCTGAGAGTGATTCGCTTGCCGGGTGCAATTTCAACCGGTATTCGGTTTTGATCGCGTTCTTTAGCATAACGAGCTATCAACGTTTCACGTTCAGATAGATAGGAGGTAAGGTTGTCATGCCACTGCGGCGTGCCGAAGGTTCGCAGCAGCGCCAGCATGGTAGGTTCGATCTGGTACACGGCCTTGGGGCTATTTACCGGGCGATCTGGCTTATCAGGGTTGTATAGCGCGATGCCCGCATCACAGAACTGGTGCATGGTTTGCCTACGTACCGTTTCCCGTGTGTTAGGCGCATAGTCCCTTTGGTAGTGCTCTCGGGCCCAGTCCATGATAGGTGTGATGCCCATAAAAGGATTTTCCGCGTCAAACCATGGCTTTCCTGGTGTGAGATTAAGCAAAGCCAACAGGCATAGGGCAGAGCGCTCGTTTTGCTGTGCCCTCGGTAGTCCCAAAGAAATGATGATATGCTTCGCGGCCTCTATGTAGTCGTTCTTGTCCTTCATGATGTTAGGGCTTCAAATTTGGCGTCAATCAAGTTCTGCGTAAGTGAACCCTGTTGCATAGCCCACTCTCCAAGCTTTATCAGTGCGTCCCGTGTCGGGTATTTCATCAACTTGAGATCGGTTGCATTGACCTGTGTATGTCCGCTAAATCGCCTGAAGTTCACATCAACTGCTGTTGTATTTAAGAAAACCGCCAATCCTCTTGCCAACTCTTCAGGCAAACCATGCTTGTTCTCATGAAATACATTTAGATGATTCTCGAAGCCAAGCATGTTTACTTCACCGAATATGCGTGGATCAACTACGCTAGCAATCACACGGCGTTGTTCTTCTTTTGATGAGAAACGCCGTACAATACAGTAAAAGCCAACTGGATAAAGCCACTTTTCAGTGATCGCATTGTATATAATGGCATTGGGTTTCTTCATTCCTTCGATAGGCCATTTGGTGCCATTATCGCTAAAATGGCATGGGTATAGCAAGGGAACGGTGTCAGGCCCTGGCAAGGCGCGCAATTGCTCTTTCACCCGAAAATCCACCACAGGACCGGTAGATACACGGAGGCCAAGGCCGTCTAGCGTATAATGAATTTCCGAGGAAAGTTCTACTGCGGTTTTTTCGAGTGATGTGGGGACATGTATGAACTGCTCCGGGTCATCCGGGAATACGATCCGCTCAAATGGGTATTCATGGCTGGAAAGATCGATGAAGGTGTCGTCGGTTGAAGTCGAGACTATTACCGGTCCCTGCTGGCCACCCCGCTCAAGCCGGATGATTATATTCTCTTGAAGCACTTCATCATCTTTGAATGCCTTGCTACGCGACTCGAAAAGGTGTAGATGACGGACTGCTGCACGTTTAAGTATGAATTCACGGAAGGGGTGGTAATATGGCCCATTACAGAAGCTACGCGGAATGATTGCCACAATATGTCCGCCCGCCGCGACTAATGCTACAGCTAATGCTACAAAGGCAGAATATAGATTTACTGTCTCAATACCAATGCGGCGTAGGGCATGCCGGTATTCTGAATTACTGTTAATTTTCTTATAAGGTGGATTTAGGATCGCGTGTGTATAGCTTTCAAGGAATTTGGAAAATAGACTGCCGGAAAGCGAGTCTACGGCAACATGAATAAAGTCTTCTGCATAGATATTGGCGATAAAATCGCCCCTGTGATTGTATTTCTCAAGTGTGAGTGACAAATGCGGGATCAAAGAGTGGTCAATCTCAAAAGCATCCAGTTCAACACTCTGAAAATTAAACCCGCCCGATCTCCATCTATCCAAGAAAGCCGCTGACAAAGATCCAATTCCGGCTCCGGCGTCCAACAAGCGGCAATACCCAGTCCCAGATGGAAAAAGGCCAGCCATGAACGCTGCCGTTCTTTCAGGTGTGAGGAATTGACCGAGTTGCGATTTTCTTTTCGCCTCGGTACTTTTAGAAAGTTGCAGTCTCCTTTTCTCAACCTCTGATAACAATAGGGTACCTCCTGTTTTGCGCTCTAACAGTTGTGGATAGCGTACGTCGCTTGGCTTCGAAAGCTGGTTTAACCCGTATGATTTTTAGTAAATCATGCTGCGACCTTCACGGTAAAGCCGTTTCGCTATCTTCTTTGGCAAAAATAACTTTTAGCATATTATCCTCCAGAATAACGTCTTTCAGCATCCTTATTTGCTGACTTTTGTGAGGATGTAGTATTAGGAAAAAAAATTAATGTATATAAGACATTATACAGCCTCTATTCAAAGAATCAATACCTACGCCTTTGGGATTTCTCCCAGAAAATTCCTTGATCATGTTTCCATCACCACACATATGAAGTGAAGCATGACACCTCCCTTACAGAATAACCTTGTAAATATTGGACCAAACCCTTTCTCCTCCTCCACAACACCCGCGCCCCAACCGATCCAGGAGGCTTGGAAACCGGGCAATGCCCCACCCACCCGGCTGGTGAGATATCTTTATGAGAGTGGTCTTTCTTCTGGATATGTAGCAGGATCACTGGCTTATGCCCTGGCGCAGATAAATCCTCGTGACTCCGATGAGAGGGTTTAGCAATTCATCATTCCTGTCAGCCATCTTACGGATGGGGGTAAAATAAGGCCAATATCCATAAGGCAGGTGATGCAATGGACGAACTCCCCCATTCCGAAGAAAACCTGGCGGAAGAGTTCCGCCAGTTGGGTCGCAACCTGGTCGAGGCCCTGCGCTCTGCCTGGGACCGCCCCGAGCGCCAGAAGCTACGAGACGAGCTCGAAGCCGGCCTCGCCGAAGCCGCGGCAACGCTCAAGAGCGAAGCCGAAAATTTCAAGCATAGTCCCACCGGCCAGCAACTCCGCTCTGAACTTGACGACCTGCGCCAGCGTATAAACAGTGGCGAAGCTGAGCAGGTCGCCCGCCAGGAGATTCTCAACGCCCTGCGCCTGGTCAACGCCGAGCTGGAGAAGGCCGCCGGGCGCTGGAAGGCCCCGGCGGAGGCTGGCAAGCCCGAGCCCCCCTCCGGCGCAGACCAGGCTTGAGACTGCAGCAGGATAGATTC
>JAQUAE010000279.1 GCA_028687395.1 Anaerolineales bacterium
TGCCTGGTCGCTTGTTCGCTGAACTTATTTGGAGAGAGCAACCCGAAGAAGTCAGCGCTTGTCATCCTGCCCCATTTTCCTGCTCCAGGCGTCTACGAAGTGAAGGTCTGCACGCAATGCGGCGATTGCGCCGCGGTTTGTCCCACGGAAGCCATCAAGTTGAGCGAGCGCGGCGCGTACTACGTGGATATCGATGAGTGCAACCTGTGTGAGGCGTGCGTTCCTGAGTGCCCGGAGGGCGTGATGTCCGTGCGCACTGAATTGGCTGACTATGCCTGGAAGTGCGATTTGTGCGGCGATTGTGTCAGCGTGTGCGGCACCGACGCCTTGTGGATCGCCGAAAAAGAACTGGCGGCAGCGTGAGGAGGCGAACATGAACGGTTACGGTGGCAGCATTCTACGGGTCGACCTGACCTCTGGCAAGATCACCAAGGAACCCACCCCACCCAAGGTGGCGCGAGACTACATTGGCGGCCGCGGTTTTGGCGCTTATTTTCTCTTCAAGGAAGTGCCTCAGGACGCAGACCCGCTTGGGCCGCAGAACAAACTGATCATCTCCAGCGGCCCGCTCTCCGGGATGATGATCCCCGGGGCAGGAAAGTGCGATTTCACCACCAAATCGCCCCTGACGGGCGGTTACGCCAGCGCCTCGCTGGGTGGGCACTTCACGGCTGAGATGAAATACACCGGGCTGGATTCGATCATCCTGGAAGGCATCAGCCCCAAGCCGGTGTACCTGTTTATCGACGACGACAAGGTCGAATTGCGCGATGCCAGCGCCATGTGGGGCAAGGGCACCCTCACCCTGGAGAAAGAATTGAAGGGCAAGTTTGGCGAGGAATTCCAGGTGGCGCTTATTGGTCCCGGCGGGGAGAACGGCGTGGCCTACGCCTCGATCAACCACGATTACGGGCGCCAGGCAGGGCGCGGCGGTGTGGGCACGGTGATGGGTGTCAAGAAGGTCAAGGCCATCGTCCTGCGCGGCACCAAGTCCGTCCCGGTCGCTGACCCCGAGGGGTACCGCAAGGCAGGGATGGCCCTGTTCAAGGTGTGCAAGGACGCCACCGGGCTCAAAGAGTGGCAGACCTACGGCACGACCATCGTCACCAGTTGGTGCGACGAGGTGGGCGCCCTGCCCACGCGCAACTTCAGCGCCGGCTCCTTCGAAGGCGGCAAGAACATCTACGGCCCGGTGATGCGTAAGGAGATTGTCATCACCGACAAGGGCTGCTTCGGTTGCCCCTCGCCGTGCGGTAAGTACAGCCACATGAAGCGCTACAACACCAACGTGGAAGGCCCGGAGTACGAGACCATCGGCATGATGGGATCGAACCTGGGCATCGGCGACATCCAGGACGTTGCCCAGGCTAACCTGCTGTGCGACGAGCTTGGCGTGGACACGATCAGCACCGGCAGCGCCATCGGGTGGGCGATGGAGTGCTACGAGAAGGGCATCCTGACCAAGCAGGATACCTATGGACTGGAGCTGAAGTTTGGCAACGCCCAGGCGGCGTTTGCCATGATCGAGAAGATCGCCCGCCGCGAGCCTGGGCTGGGCGCCTTGCTGGGCGAGGGCGTCAAGCGCGCCGCCCAGAAGATCGGCAAGGGCAGCGAGAAGTTCGCCATTCACGTGAAAGGCATGGAACAATCCGCCTACGCCACGCACAACGCCACCGCCATGTTGCTAGCTTACATGACCTGCGATGTCGGCGCGCACCACAACCGCGCCTGGGCGATCACCTACGACCTGCAGGTGGGCCGCGACCAGGTGGTCCCCGAGAAGGTCGCCCGGGTGATCTGGCTGCAAAACTTCCGCCCCATGTTCGACGTGCTCGGGGCGTGCCGGCTGCAGTGGGTGGAACTGTCCATCGATCGCGACCTGTACGTGCCGGCTCTCGAAGCGATCACCGGCGTGCACCGCTCCTGGGGGGACCTGGAGAAGATCGGCGAGCGCATCTGGAACCTGAGCCGCCTGTACTGGGCGCGGGAGAATGAGGGCTTCGGGCGCAGTTGGGACATGCCCTCACCGCGCTTCTACGAGGAGCCGCCCAAGACCGGCGTCACCGCCGGGCAAATCACGCGCCTGGAAGACGTCCAGCGGCTGCTGGATATGTACTACGAGCAACGCGGTTGGACTTCGGAAGGCTTGCCTACTCGCGAGACGCTCCAGCGCCTGGAGCTGGCTGAATTTGCCGCCTGAGCCAGGACATCCGCTGATGAGCGCAATCATTCGACCGGCGGGCGCGCTAAAGAGTTACATCGCCGGGGAGAACGAAATCGAGGTGGATTCTGGCCAGACGCTCAAACAAGCGCTGGGCATCCTGGGCATTCCTTCCGAAATCGTCGCCCTGGTGATCGTCAACGAGGAGCAGCAGCCGAAGGACTACCTGCTCCAGGAGGGCGATGTGGTCAAGCTGATTGCAGTGATCGGCGGGGGATGAGGGTGGTTTGTAAACTGTGGCGCTGAACGTTTGTGCCTTCATGATCGGGCGTACCTGATAAAGCAGGCAGAGTAGGTGCAGGCGCAGAAGCGCTCCCCTGGATTATACCGGCTCAAGGGGTGAGCAGTTCGATCTCCCGCCAGCCGGTCGATGCAGGCGCCTGCATGGTTTCTATGCGGATGAATTGGATGCCTTCCCAAGGTGCGGACGGGCTGTAAACCAGCTCCTGGCCATCGGCCGTACGGCTCGAGAAGCCGATGAGCAGCTTTTCGGCCTCCCCCGGGCCGTGCCCCCAGACGCGGTGAATGCTCAGCCCCGGTGAGGGTTGGGCGATGGTCAAGGAGATGCCGGCGATGGCGGTCGGCGCGCCCAGGTCGATCTGCAGCCACTGCGGCGCCGCCGCGCCCGGAGCCCACCAGGTGGCGATGTCGCCGTCGATGGCGTGATCGGGTGGGTGCGCGGCATCGGCGCTGGAGGCCTGCAGGTGCCATCCAGCCGGGCCAGCGAGCACGCTTGGGTAGAATGGCTGCCATTCCGGCGCGCAGTAGCGCACCTCGCCGCCCACCATGGTCATCCTCACCTGGACGTCCCGGATACTCTCCGGATCGATGCCCGGCAGGTCGGCGGAGAGGGCAATCAAATCGGCGTACTTGCCTTCGCTCAGGCTGCCAGCCTCCTCGTCGTGAAAAAGGGCGTAGGCCGAGCCGCTGGTCATCAGCTTCATCGCCTCCTCGACTGTGATGGCGCCGTCCGCCAGCCAGGCGGGAGGGTCGCACACCTGGCCTTCATTCGAGACTGAACGGCGGGTGACGTAGCTATACAGGTCGAGGAGCGGGTCAAGCGGTTCGACGTAGGGATCGTCTCCATGCCAGGCTATGGCATGCCGGGGCTACGCGCCGCGCCAGTCCGAGCCCCTCCCTGCTGCTGCAGGTAAAGCTGGTAGGCGTCGCCCACGGTCTCCACATCCCAGGCGGCTTCCAGAGGGATGGCGACGCCCAGCTCCTCCAGGCGCAGCATCAGCTCCACCAATTTAATCGAATCGGCTTGCAGGTCCTGGATGAAGCGAGCCTGGGGTGTGATCTTGCTGGGATCCACTTGCAGTTCCCGGGCAAGGATGCGCTTGAACTCGTCGAAGGAAATGGGAAGCGCGTTCTCATCCATGCTTGG
>JAQUAE010000009.1 GCA_028687395.1 Anaerolineales bacterium
GGTGGTCGATTTCGTGCTGGAAGATGCGCGCCAGCCAGCCCTGCGCCTTGATGCGCACCGGCTTGCCCTGGCGGTTGAGCCCCTTGACGATCACCCCAGAGGGGCGCTCGACCTCTCCGGCGAATCCAGGGACCGAGAGGCAGCCTTCGATGCCCGTCTCGGTCTCCGGCGTGGCGCGCACGATCTCGGGGTTGACCACCGCATATAACTTGGGCGGCTTGGCCAGCTCGCCTTCCTCTTCCGGCTCCGGGCTGTACTCCACCACGATGACGCGCCAGGGAACGTCTACCTGCGGCGCAGCCAGCCCAACCCCCGGCTCGGCGCGCATGGTCTCCACCATGTCCTCGATAAGCGTCTGCAGCTCCTTCCCGAAATCGGTCACCTTGCGAGCTTTGCGCCGCAAAATCTCGGCTGGGAACGTTACGATCTCTCTAATTGCCATACAATCCTCTGTCGAATCCCGATAAATTTAGGCCGGATTACAATTTTACCCCGGAAGGTCGCCCTCTTCGAACCCATTTCCCGAATCGTCCAAATATTCCGCCTGTTGGTGATAGGAGGTCAGCCAATCCACCATCCGCTCCCGCTCCCGGGCGGCCTCGAGCAGGCGCTTCTTACGGTTGCGCGCCTCGATGTAATCTGCGACGTCCTGGTGTACCTGGTCGGGGTTGAACACTCCGTGGAAGATGAATTTTGTCTGGCCGATGTTGACCGTCACGTCACCGAAGTTCAGCAGCAGTTCCAGGATGCCATCCCGGGTGTGCTCGATGCTGAGTATCGCATCCAGGTTGGCGGTCTTCTTATCCTCCTTGCCCAGCGGCTTGCGCTCGATGTCGTGAATCTGGTCGGGCGTCAGGCGGTAGATGTCATTGCGCCAGTCCCAATAGTGGTAGCCCCACCACAGCAGCACCGCCACGTAGATCACCCCAAGCAAGAAGAACCAGGTGAGCAAAGAGGCGAGACCCGTCTCATCCCGGGCGAAGCCTTGCCATACCAGGAAAGCCGTCGACGCCAGCAATCCAAGGAAGCCCAAGGTGGGCAGGAAGGTCTTGCGCAGCAACAACAGCCAGTGTTTGCGGTAGGTGATCACCCCGTCTTTCTCGTAGCGCACCTTGAAGAAGGTATCGAGCGATTCACGCAGGCTCATCGGGCGCTCCTCGTAGGGCTTGCTCGGCGCAGGCGGGACAAGTTCCGCCACCTGCTGGGTGAGCGCCGTGTCGAGCGGCAGCCCCAGGCGCTTGCGCAGGGCGATCTCCCTCAGACGGGCGTCGACTTCCTTGGAGCGCCGCTCGGAGCGAGCCTGGTTGCTCTTCACGAAACTGGCAAAGAGATGGGGCTGCGCTGTGTTGCGCATCAAGATGCTCCCCGTGTAGGTGCGCACCTCGATGTTGCCGTAATTCAGGATCCTGCCAAGTTGGCTGCTCACCACGTTGACCGCCAGAATGTTGGTCAACGGCGCCTCCCGCCGGCTGGAATACAAACCCGCCACGCGCTCCAGCCACACCACGCGCTGGTCAGTGACGATGTAACGGTCGTTGCCCCAATCCACCCAGTTCCAAGCCCCCCATGCGACAGCGACCAACCCTCCCAGGCCGCCCAGCAGCATCCAGAACAGATTGGCTGCGCCCCCATCTGCAGCCAGCCCGAAAACCATCACGGGAATAGAAGCCAACCCCAGCAGCACCGGCAGCGCCAGCGACCTGAACAGGTGGAACTCGTGCTTGCGCTTGATCAGGTAGATCAGCTCGTCTTCAGCCAGCCAGGGGTAGGCCTCCTTGTGCGCCAGGTAGCGGCTCTCGGCGGTGACGGCCAGGTTGCTCCGCATCTGCGGATATTGATCCAGCAACTGGTAGAAATCCTCCCGGCCCATGCGCAACAGGCGGGACGGCTCGAGGGTGATCACAGAGGCCGGGCGCGGCTTTTTGAACAGCAGTGCCTCCTCGCCGAAATAACTCCCCTTTTTCAACACACCCCAGTTGCGTTCGCCCTTGGGGGTGTACTTGACAACCCGCGCCGACCCCTCCAGGATGATGAAAAAGTGGTAGCCCTCCTCCCCTTCGTGGATCACATACGCCTCGGCGGGGACGTCGAGTACCTGGAAGCGGGCCGCCACATCGGCAAATTCCTGCTCATCCAGCCCCATGAAAAAATGCTGGAGCTGCAACACTTCCAAGATCTGGGAGGGGTCATTCATCACTGCCATAGGCTCGATTCTAGCATGAAGTGAATCAACCCGCGCCGCCCGGCTGGGGATGGTTCGCCCACGCCTCCCTCGGTGCGGCCCCCCAGCCAGACCAGCCGCCAATGAGTGATACAATCATGCCTGACCCCAACTTTTAGGAGCATTGGTATGCCTATCCATTTTGGCACCGATGGCTGGCGTGCAGTCATCTCAGACACCTTCACTTTCCATAACTTGCGCATGGTCGCCCAGGCTATCGCCGACGCGGTGGCTTCTGAATCTTGGAACAACGGCCTGGCAGGGAGCGCCGCCCCAGAGAAACGGGAGGTGGTCATTGGCTACGACACGCGTTTCCTCTCCGACCGCTATGCCGCCGATGTCGCCCGGGTACTGGCTGCCAATGGCTATATCGCCCACCTGGCTCAATCCGACGCGCCCACGCCGGCCATTTCCTTCAACGTGCGCCACCTGGGCGCCGCGGCAGGTGTGATGATCACCGCCTCGCACAATGCCCCGCGCTACAACGGGGTGAAACTGAAGGCCGCTTATGGCGGCTCGGCCACCAGCGAACAGTGCCGCCGCGTCGAGGTGTACCTCAACGACAACGAAGTGCGCGCCCGCGGTCCCAACCTGATGGATTACGAGATGGCGCGCAAGATGGGCTTGATCCTGCGCTTCAATCCCTTGCCAGCCTATTACGACCACCTGCGCTCCTTGATCGATATGAACGCGATCGCCGACAACCCGCAGCGCATCGTCATCGACTCGATGTACGGCTCCGGGCGGGGGGTGATCAAAGGCATCCTGCAGGGCACCGGCTGCGAGGTGCAGGAAATCCGCGGCGAGATGAACCCCGGCTTCGGCGGCGTCCACCCCGAGCCGATTGGCCAGTACCTGGGCGCCCTGGCTGGCGCCATCAGCACCCACATGGGCAATTGGGGCCTGGCGACCGATGGCGACGCCGACCGCATCGGCGCCATGGACGGGCGGGGTAACTTCGTCGACCCGCACAAGATCATGGCTCTGGCCTTCAAGCACCTGGTCGAGAAGCGCAACTGGCGCGGGCCGGTGGTACGCACCGTCTCCACCACGCGCATGATCGACCGCCTGGCTGAGAAGTACGGCGTCCCGGTATACGAGACCCCCGTGGGTTTCAACAACATCGCCGAATACATGCTCAAAGAAGACATCCTGATTGGCGGCGAAGAGTCGGGCGGCATCTCATTTCGCGGCCACATCCCCGAAGGGGATGGCGTCCTGATAGGGCTGCTGCTGATCGAGATCGTGGCCGCCTCGCAAGCGCCGCTCCACGAGCTTATCGATGGATTGCTCACTGAGGTCGGCCCGGCGCACTACCTGCGCAAAGACCTGCGCCTCAGCCAACCGGTCTCCAAACAAAAAATCACCGATAACCTGTTGCACAACGCCCCTGCAAAAATATGCGACCTCAGCGTGGACGAAATCCGTTCCAACGACGGAATCAAGTACATCCTGGCCGATGATTCTTGGTTGCTGATCCGCCCCTCGGGCACCGAACCCGTGCTGCGGGTCTACGCCGAAGGTCGCAGCGCCGAAATCACCCGAGGGTTGATCAACTTCGGCGAGCAGGTCGCCGCCAACGTCACCTGAGGGGGAAAGGAAAGCTGGTTTCCCCCACTCGCTTTCCACTCCCCCGCACTTCTCCAGATTAGCGCGCCGTCCGCAACCGGCGGGACATGACGATCACCACGATCAGCAGCGCCGCCAGCCCCAACATACCCGGCAATCCCACGTCGTCGGCGAAACCGGTGACCGGCAGCGCCGTGGGCGTGGGCGTCCGCGGGGCGACGGTTTGTTGCCCCGAGGCGGCTTGAGTCAGCAGCGCAGCCACGGTGGCTGTGCGTGGATCCTGTGTGGAGACGGTAGTCGGCGAGGGAAGCACCACTACTGGCGTCACCGTGGGGGTGGAGGTCGGCAGCGTGGGCTGCGTGGCGGTCGGCGTGGAGGTGAAAGCTGCCGCGACGGACGTCTGCGTGATGGCGGCTGCCATCTGCGTGTTCTGGGCGTTGAGTTGCTCTACCTGCGCCGCTTGCTGGGCGCGCCGCTGCGGCACGAAGTAGAAGGCGTACACAGCGATGCACGCCAGGGCGAGCAGGGTAAACCCAGCCAGAATGCCAGCGATGACAAAGAATGGCCGGTTAGTGGATTCCTCCGGCGGTGGCGCCTCGTCCATATCCAGGTTGGCATCCATGTCCATGTTCTCGAATGTCATAGCACTCTCCTTCTCTCTAGAATCCGCTGGCGAGGCGCATGCAGCCCCTCATCTCACTCCTGTACTTCGAGGTTCGCCAACGGCAATAGGACGTTTTCACCGTTCTCCAGCCGCACCACCCCCGCACGCGCTTCCAGGCCATTGGATAATAACGTTGGCGCCGGGGATACCTCCACCAGCCTGCCCAGTTTCCCTGCGTGCGGCATGCGCAGGATGCGCACCTGTTGGTCGGCTTCGAACACGGCAGCCTCGCGCGGCGTGGGCAGTTCGCCTGGCGCTGGCAGCGGGATGATGATCTCTGGCCGCTGGCCGTGGAAGCGGTCCCACGGCTCGGCGTTCAGAGCCACCTCGCGCTTCTCGTTGGTGCTCAATAACTGGTAAGCCGCAGGGTTCATCTCCAATTCACCGAAACCTTCCACCACGATCACCGGAAAGCTCACCTGCTGCGCGGTAGGGATCAGCGCGGCCGCCAGGCTGGCAAGAATCAAGCCCCGTAATGACAGTTCCGCCGCCGCCGCCAGCGCCTCCCGCGCCGCGCAGTGCCCGGCCAGCACAACCGAGCCGCGCAGGCCGACGTCCAGGTTTCCGGGGAGCAGGGGTTCGCCGGGTGCCTTTGCCAGCACGCTGAGCAGGCCGCAGTCGATGCGCCCGTTGCCCCACACCCCCTGCACCAGCGCGCCAGTCGTCTCGATCACCGCCCCGCGCTCGCTCACCAGCTCCACCACGATCCCCGGGAAGCCGGCACGCAGCTCGAACGGCGTGGTCGCCAGCTTGAGGAAGACCTGCCCGCCGCCCACAGCAGCCACCCGGCCGGTGCGCGGCGTGCGCACGACGCGTTTGAAGGAGCCCACAGGTCCCGCTATCAAGTCGCCTTCCACCACCTCGTCGCCCGATTTCACCTGCATATAGGTGTCAGCGCGGTTCTTGGCCACCCCCAGCCCGCGCGCCACGTCCAACAACAGGTAATCGGGGGATGATTCCGCTTCAGCAATCACATCCGCCGCGTTCAGCTTCTGCCCTTTGCGCGCCACGACCCGGCCCGCGCCAGCTAACAGGCGCTCTCGCCGGATGGTTGTCAGGGGTAAGACATGCCTTACGGGCGCAAACATGGTTGCCAGTTTCCTCGCCTTCTAAGCGTGCAAGTTTGGTGCCACCTGCCGGGTATCAGCCGTTCAATAATTTAATCCAGCGCTTGATCATTTCCCGGCGCCGCGCCGGGTCCTTGCTGAGCTGCAACGGCCGCCCGCGGGCGTCGATGATGAGCCCCAACGCGCCGCCGGTGACGCGCAGGCTGCCTCCCCTGCCCCCCCCGCCCATCCCGACGTCGAAGCGCTGCAACGGGCGCAGTTGCAACTGCGCACTCTGCCCAACTGGTAGAGGTAGCACGATCAGCGAGCCGTACTTCACCTCCAGGCGCGCTTCGTGCCCGCCCGCCACGGTCATGCGCACACGCAGGATAGGCGTCCCATAGCGGGCATTGCCAACCGGCGAGATAACCGTGCCCAGGTTGAGCAGCGCTCCCGATTCCAGCACCTGCACTGCCAGGATAGGATTGCTCGCCGCTGCAGCGCCCAGCCCGGGGATCAGATGGTTTTGGTCCAGCACGAAGGTGGTCACGCCAGTGGGCTGCAAGCCATCGAGCAGCATCAGCATGCTCTCGGCCAGCTTCGGCGCCTGGGTCAGGACGCTGCCCAGCGCCAGCACCGGTTCGAGCCCCGTCACCATCCCCGAGTCGACCGTGCGCCCCACCGGCCCGCCCAGCGTCCGGAACTGGCGCAACGACAGGCGCATCATCTGGCGCGCCAAAGCTTGCTCGATGTCCAGGTCCTCTTCGGTGGCAGGCAGGCTGGAGGGATAAAGCGCCTTGTTTTGCAGGTAATCTTGCACGTATGCGGCGGGGATATCGCAGTGCAACCAGCGGGTGACGTCCTCCAGCGGGCAGTGCTGTAACAGCTCCGCCAGACTGGCGCCCAGGCCAAATTGCGGGTAGACGCCCAGGGCCAGCTCGCCTGAAACCGCCGCCGCCAGGCTGGTGGATGAAGCGCCCACATCCACGCTCATCACGCCCTTGTTGGCGCCGTAAATCTGGCTCAGGAAGCGCACCACCCTCCCCGTAGCGCTGGCGGTAGGCAACAGGCCACCCTCGGCGCGCTGGTCGAGCTCGATGACGCCGGGTATCTGCCTGCCACGGATGCGCTGGAAGAGGTCCGCCAGGGTCTCGTGGGCCGCGTCGATGTGTTCGCTTTCCAGCGTCGGGCGCACGTTTGGGGCAATGTGAATGGCGCCGGTTCTTTCCAGGGTATTGCGCACTTCGCCACTGATGGCTTCATTGCCAGTAAAGAGCAGCTCCGGGCGCCGCGCTTCAGGTGTGAAGTAGCACGCCAGCCCAATGGGTTCAATCAGCTTGTGAACCGCCTGCGAGGCGCCGCCGTCTGTCCCGCCGGCGATCAGAATCAGGTCCGGGTTCAAGCTCTGGATCACGCGCACCCGCTCCTCCACCTTGCGCCGGTCGTTCAAACCGATGCTTTCCACCACCTGGCTGTACGTGGTGGTCGCCAGGCGGCAGGCGCTCTGCAAGGAGACGTCCCCCAACAGCCCCGCGGCGATCACGCGCAGCGGTTTGCCCGCTGAGAAGGTGGCCGCCAGCTTATCTACCCCCGAACCATCCAGGCGGCTGGGGGTGATGAGTTGTTCATCGCTGCCCACCAGCACCCTGCCGGTGACCGCTTGCAGGTGGTCGATGGCGTCGCGAATGCCCTCCCAGATGTCGTTGTAAGGCGCATTGACCGTCGTCGGCGCTGCCCCGCCGGCAATGAAGCGGTAGTGCCCGTCGACCACGTCGAACAGGATGGCGCGCGTGGTGACTTCCCCTACGTCAATGGCTAGAACTGAATCAGCGGCGACAATCGAGGTAGCCATGGTAGTTTAAGGCGTAGCCAGGAGGGGCAAGAAGAAAGCCAGAATGGACTGCACTCGCTCGAGGAAGGCAGTCAATGCCGCCGCGTACACGCCAGCAAACAGCACCCCGAAAGCGATGGCGATGAAGAGTTGCCCAACCCAGCTCACGACCCCGATGGCTTCCGAGCGCCTTGGCGGCTCTCCCGGCGCCCGCCGGCTCCCGAAGTGGAAATAGACCAGGCTGCTCAATGTCCCCACCAGGATCACCGTTCCTTCAGCCAGCTTGATCATCCACGGCATTCCGCTCTGCCCGGCTGCCTGCACGTCCAGCAGGTTGATCGAGGCGTTCGCCTGGGGGATCAGGGTGCCCAGGACCGCCCCCCCAATCGCTGCCGCTGCCCCAACTCCAACCAGAAAGGCCATTGCCGGGTTGCCCAGGCTCGACCACTTCGGGAAGGCTTTTAGAAAGATCAACAGGCTCAACCCCACAGGCGCAAGCGCGAAGAACAGTTCGGAGCGCGAACCGCTCAGCAGGGGGATGACCAGTTGCGGCCAGAGCACGTTGTACCAGGTCACCACCAACGCGTAGGCTGCGGTTACGCCCACGAAGACGGCAATTGCCACCCGGAAGAGGGGATTGTCCCCCAGCAGGTAACTGAACACCGCCAGGGTGAACGCCAGGCCGCAGACCGCGCCGGCCAATTCCGCCAGGTTCAAACCCGCCAGGCTCACAGCTTTTCCTCGCTCCCGCCGCTCCTGGGACGAGCCAGCGCCCCGGAGATCACGTTGACCAATCCGGCTACGAGCATGATAGCCACAGCCGCCAGGTTGAGGTTCCCAAAGGCGCCCCACAAACCGGCTGCCAGGCCGGGGCGAGAGAGTATCCTTTCATATCCCGCTCCACCCGCCAACCCGGCCACCATCCCGGTCACCTGTCGAGGAGTGGTTTCGTAGTAAGGTCGCACCAGGGGCTCTGCCTGCGCGCTGGTGACCATCACCATGGGCGTGGTTCCCAGCAGGGGTTGGGCTTGTTCGATCCAGGCGCGGGCGACCTCCGGACTCTCGGTCAGCACCACCACCAGGGCAAAATCCGCCAGGCTGCGAATGCTGCGCAGTTTCTCCCCTTCCCACGCCCGGCTGCCATCCGCCGCAAAGGGCAACGCAGCCTGAGGAATCTCCGCGAAGGTCAACACGCCGCTCGTCCCGCCGGGGATATATCCCAGGTTGGCGTATTGCCCGCTATCCTGGTAGTGGTGGCCGGCTCGCAGGCTCACGCCCTTGACCAGGCGCTCCGCCTGCGCCGGGCCAGTGGGCAGGCTGGAGACCAGGGTCAGGTAAGCGCCTTTCAACATCAGGTGGTCGAGCAGCGGCGCTGCCGCGGCGTCCATCTCGGCCGAAAAGGCGGGTTCATAATCCACCGCCACCAGCACCGCTGCCCCGCCGGGAATGGCGTTGACTGCCTGGCTGGCGTCGAACACCGGCGCCGGGAATTGGGGCAGGCCGGCTTGACCACCCAGGCCAAGCAGTGAGAGAACAGCAGCCAGGGCAAGCACCAAGAAGATCAGCACGCGCAGGATATTTTGCGTGGCTGCTGCAGGCTTCTCGCGCGCTGGCGCCGTCTTACCCTCCGTGCGCAGCAAACTCTCCAGGATAGCAATCCGCTCGGCTTGTTTCTCGGGAATCTGCAACCTTACCGAGAGGCTGGATTTCTTCAGGCGAGCAACCTCCGGCTCGACGGGCAACACGCCGCGCAGCCCAACCAGCGGGCCGGCGCCCTCCACCTCCTTCTCGCTCTCGTCGAGGATGGATGGGCCAGCCGCTGCGAGTCGCGCCGGGCGCATCGCCTCCACCCAGGTGGGCAGCTCGGCAGGAGCCAGGTCGGGGGCGCTCTCCTCCGGCGCGCTCTCCATGGGCGCCTCCTCGTCGGCAGCCTTCAACCAGTCTGGAACGCCTCCAATGAAGAGGTCTTCCCCCTCGAAGATGAACGGCGGCACCGACGAGGGGATCTCTGCTTGTGGCGGCTCTTCCGAGGAAAACGCCGCGGGTGTCACCGCTTCGACTTCAGCAGCAGGTAGTGGCGCCTCTGCTGCCAGCGCCGCTTGTTCTTCTTCATCGAGAATCAGAGCAGGGGAGCCCTCGAACCTGGACAACCACCCCGGCGTCTCCTCCTCGCCTTCCGCGGCCGGTTCGAGCGGTGTTTCCGCCTTGCCTTCTGGGCCGGCTGGCGTGGGAGCGCCCGCAGCTTTGATCTCGCCCAGCCAGGCGGGGAGTTCACCCTCGCCTGGCGCGCGGGGAGCAGGCGTTTCGGCTTTCGCCGGGGGTTGGTCCTGGTCCAATATGTGCTGCCAATCGGTGATCCCTTCGCTGGGCTCCTGGGTCTCTTGCGGTGCTGCCTCCTCCGCTTTGGGGGGCGCGTTCTGGGCCTCGGGCACCTGGTCGGCAGCTTGCTCCTCGGCTTCCTCCGCAAGTTGAGGCGTGAATTTCTCCACCCCCTGGCGCTGGCGCAGGTCGCGCAGCCAATCCGGTTCCTGGTCGCCAGGATGTGGCGGCGGGCC
This sequence comes from Anaerolineales bacterium, assembly GCA_028687395.1. Classification (GTDB taxonomy): domain Bacteria; phylum Chloroflexota; class Anaerolineae; order Anaerolineales; family UBA4823; genus JAQUAE01. Next base: position 9,887 of record JAQUAE010000009.1, read on the forward strand.
GTCGTCGTACCTCACCGGCGGCGACATGGACGCTTCTTCCGATTCCAGGTGTAATGCCGCCAGCCATTCGGGTAGGTCGCCCGGCGAGGCGCCTTCCGGCTCGCCTGCTGGTGATGGTGGCGCCTCCTCTGAGCGCAACCACTCCGGCAGCTCCTCCTCGCCCAGGGCCAGCGCTTCCGCTTCGCCTGCTTCGGTTGCGCTCTCTTCTGTCTCCAGCGGCGCGGCGGCACCTTCATCTACCTGGCGAAAAGAGCCCAGCCAATCGGGTACCTCGCCGCCAGGCGGGGTCGCCGGACCGGTCGCTTCCTGGCCTGGCTCGTGCGGCGCTGGGGTTTCCAGCGGTCTCAAGCGCGCCTGGCAATGCTGGCAGCGCTCCAGTTCGGCCGGATTTTCCTTACCGCACATCGGGCAGCGCATCTCAGCCATGCTCATCCCCCATAAGGACGGTCGGCCCCCATCAACACGCGCAGCGCGGTGGCGATAGCACCCAGCGCTACGCCGAGCAATATGCCTCGCGCCCCTGCCAGCGCGGGGATGCGCGCCAAAAGGTCGCGCAGGCCGTCAGGCCCGTGCAGCCCGGGAATCTCTACGCCCAGGATGGGCGCCAACCCCAAGAGCGCTGCCAGGACAGTGATGGCGAATACGATAGAAAAGGCGTCGGTGCGCCTGCGCAGCAGTCGGGCAATGGCGTAAGCCAGCGCCACCGCCAGAATGGCCATCAGGCTGCTCTCGATGGGAATCTGTACATAGCGGAATATCCACATCGTCCCGCCACCGGTTGGGCCGGAATATCCAGCGACGACCAGTGTGATGGCAAATGAGACCAGCAGGACCGCGCTGTATACCCCGCCCTTCTGCTGCGTGGACACCTTACGCCAGTGCACCGAGAGCAGGTTGACCACCCCCACCACCAGAGCACTGGCCGCCAGGATCACACCCCATTGCAGGAAGATGCGGCGCAGGCTCGTCAGCAAAGGGAGCTGGATGAAATAACCAGCCAGCACGATCAACCCGACCGCCATGGCCACCACCGTGGAGATGGGCGCTCGCAGGTTGAATTTCATATCACCCCCAATAGCTTCAAGGCCGCGCCTGCCAGGATGCCCCCCACCAGCGCCCAGCGCAGGACGTCCTGCGCCCGCAGGCTGGCCAGGTGCGCCGGTCCGGCCTGCACGTAAGCGCCAGCGGCGAACATCTCCTCGCCAATCAGGGGCTCGTGCGCCGCGGCATAGATCACCGCTTGTGCGGGGAGGCTATCGCTACCCGCCAGGGTGATGCCACCGCCCCGCTCCGAAGCATCGATCATCAAGGCTGCCTCGGCGCCGAAATTTCCTAAGAAGATATTCAGCGAGCTTTCCTCGTCGTACATCACGGGCAACGCGCCCGCCGCGTACGAGAAGGGTGTCAGCCCGCTCAACCGGCCCGATGTGGCGAGGTACTGGTCCAGCGCGCCTACCTCCCGGTAGGCTGACTTGAGCGCATCCTGCGATAGAATCGCCAGGCCGCTATCGCCGCTGGTAGCGATCAATGGCCGGTCGCTCATCGACGTCGCCCGAGCGATGCGTTCCAGCACGCTCAAACCCACCAGGCCCGGCGCGGAGGTGCTGCTCGCCACGCTGCCGCGCCCCAGGGAAACGTGCAGCCGCTTCCCGGATTCCACCGCCAGCCCGATGGAGCGGCCAATGCACTGGAAGGCGCGAATCTCGCGCAGGTGCCTACCCGATTCGCGCCGGCCCGTCACCATGAAGGCGACCATCAAGACGAAAAAGAGCAAGACGAAGGCCAGCCCCAAGGTGGTCGAGCCGCCCATCAGGTGGCCTCCTCCCGCAGCAGGCGCGCAAATTGCCGGGATTGCTCCGGTTCGTTCAACATCGTCGCGAGGGCTTCGAGATGGTCAGCAGGCATGCGTGAGCCCAGAAATGGCTGAATGAGATATACAGCTTGGCTGCCCAGGATGGAAAGCGGGCCGCTGGCTTCCAACAACGTTGCCACCCATGGCGCTAACCCCCAGCGGTGCAATATTTGTGCCCAAACCTGCCATATTTGGTGGTTTTCAGCCATGTCGAGAGTATAGCATAGTTCCGTGCAGCGCGGCGCTATCCCTGGCGATTTCTAGAGAGGCGCTCAAACCCACGCATGACAGCCCGGCAAATTATAATGCTCTTGTTTGATTTCATCAATTCTCAACTTTTATTGAATCCAGGCTGTTTTTCGCCCTGTTTCTCCCTACGGTAGATAAACGTACTATTCTTGTCTGAAATATGACAGGTCACAGGTGTTTTTTATGCTTTATATAACTGTCAATTTGCGCCAAGCGGGGCTAAACTTTATTATCGAAGCGAGTCCGTCTCTCTTGCGCTTGTTCAACATCCCGGAGCCCGGTGTTTAAAAATCCTGTCTCGGCATGAATCATGGAGTGAAGAAATGAAACGTAATATGGTAACGATCGATGGGAGCGAAGCCACCTCGAATGTCGCTTATCACCTCAGCGAGGTTATCGCCATCTATCCCATAACGCCCTCCTCAAACATGGGCGAATTAGCCGACGAGTGGGCGGCAGCCAAACGCCCCAATGTCTGGGGGAGTGTCCCCCTGGTGATCGAAATGCAGTCCGAAGGTGGCGCAGCCGGCGCAGTGCACGGCGCGCTGCAGGCGGGCGCCCTGAGCACCACCTTCACTGCCTCCCAGGGGCTGCTCTTGATGATCCCCAACATGTTCAAGATCGCCGGCGAGCTGACCCCCACCGTGTTCCACGTCTCGGCCCGGACGATAGCCACCCACGCCCTGTCCATCTACGGCGATCATTCGGACGTGATGGCCACTCGCTCCACCGGCTTCGCCATGCTGGCTTCTTCCTCCGTCCAGGAAGCTCAGGATATGGCGCTCATCGCTCACACCGCCACCCTCGAGGCCCGGGTGCCCTTCTTGCACTTCTTCGACGGCTTCCGCAGCTCCCACGAGGTCAACAAGATCGAACAGGTAACCGTCGCCGACATGCGGGCGATGGTCGACGACGCCATGGTGCAGGCGCACCGCACCCGCGCCCTCTCCCCCGACCGGCCTTTCATACGCGGCACCGCCCAGAATCCGGATACCTTCTTCCAGGAGAGAGAATCGGTCAACCGCTTCTACCAGAAATCGCCGGAGATCGTCCAGAAGGCGATGGACAAGTTCGCCAAGATCATCGGTCGCCAATATCACCTCTTCGATTACGTCGGCTCGCCCGACGCAGAGCGCGTCATCGTTATCATCGGTTCGGGCGCCGAAACCGCCGGGGAAACCGCTCGCTTCCTCAACGAGCGCGGCGAGAAAGTGGGCGTCATCAACGTCCACCTTTACCGCCCCTTCTCGGTCAAGCATTTCCTGGAAGCCCTGCCGCCCACCGTCAAGGCCATCGCCGTCCTCGATCGCACCAAGGAACCCGGGGCAGCCGGCGAACCCCTTTACCAGGACGTCATCACCGCCATCAACGAAGGCCTGGCCGAAGGCAGCGTCCCGTACGCCCAGTTCGCCAAGCGCCCCTACCCGCGCGTCATCGGTGGACGTTACGGCCTCTCCTCCAAGGAGTTCACCCCCGCCATGGCCAAGGGTGTGTTCGACGAACTCACCAAGACCGAACCCAAGAACCACTTCACCATCGGCATCGAGGACGACGTCACCTTCACCAGCCTGGAGTACGACCCCGACTTCCACATCGAGGCCCCCGGCATCGTGCATTGCGTGTTCATTGGCCTCGGCGCGGACGGTACCGTGGGCGCCAACAAGAACTCGATCAAGATCATCGGCGAGGAAACCGACAACTTCGCCCAGGGTTACTTCTTCTACGACTCGAAGAAATCCGGCACGATCACATACTCGCACCTGCGCTTCGGCCCGACGCCAATCCGCGCCCCCTACCTGATTCAGCAAGCCAACTTCGTCGCCTGCCACCAGTTCTCCTTCCTGGAGCGCTTCGACGTCACCAAGTACGCCCAGAAAGGCGCCACGTTCCTGCTGAACAGCATCTACGGGCCGGAGGAAGTCTGGGAGCAACTACCGCGTGAGGTGCAGCAGGCGATCATCGCTAAGAACCTCAAGTTCTACACGATCGACGCCTACGAGGTCGCCAGCCAGACCGGCATGGGCGGGCGCATCAACACCATCATGCAGACCTGCTTCTTCGCCATCAGCGGCGTCCTGCCGCGTGACCAGGCCATCGCCGAGATCAAGAAGGCTATCAAGAAGACCTACGGCAAGCGTGGCGAAGCCGTCGTCAAAGCCAACTACCAGGCTGTCGATCAAACCCTGGCCAACCTGCACGAGGTCAAGCACCCCGGCAAGGTCACCAGCAAATTATCCCGCCGCGCGCCCGTACCCGCGACTGCCCCGCAGTTCGTTCGCGATGTGCTCGGCACGATGATCGTCGGCGAAGGCGATCACCTGCCGGTGAGCGTCTTCCCGGTGGATGGCACCTTCCCATCTGCCACCACCCAGTGGGAGAAGCGCAACATCACCCTTGAGATGCCGGTCTGGGAGAAAGACCTGTGCATCCAGTGCGGCAAGTGCGTCTATGTCTGCCCGCACGCCGTGATCCGCGCCAAGGTCTACGACCCTGTCCTGGCGGAGAAGGCCCTCGCAGGCTGGCAATCCATCGAAGCCAAGTTCAAGGAAATCCCCGACACGCTGTACACCCTGGCGGTTTCGCCCGAGGACTGCACCGGCTGCGCCCTGTGCGTGGAAGTCTGCCCTGCCAAGGACAAAACCCAGGTGGGTCGTAAGGCGCTCAACATGGCCGACCAGCCCTCCATTCGCGAGCAGGAGAGGGCCAAGTGGGAGTACTTCCTCTCCCTGCCTGAAACTGACCGCACCAACCTTAGCCTGAAAACGCTCAAGAACACCCAGCTCTTGCGACCGCTGTTCGAGTTCTCCGGCGCTTGTGCTGGCTGCGGCGAAACGCCCTACGTCAAGCTGCTCTCGCAGCTCTTCGGCGACCGGGCGCTCATCGCCAACGCCACCGGGTGCTCCTCCATCTACGGTGGCA
>JAQUAE010000010.1 GCA_028687395.1 Anaerolineales bacterium
CACCCTCGCCTCCGTGCAGGGCGCTCCCACCAGTTGCATCCCGATGGGCAGCCCGCTGGAGGTGAAGCCGCAGGGCAGCGAGATAGCGGGAAAGCCGGTCAGGTTGAACGGCGCGGTGAAGCGGGTCAACTGGCGCGCCATATTCAGAGCGTCCACCCCCTGGATGGGCGCTGCGGTGACGGCTGTGGTGGGGGTGAGCAGCAGGTCATATGTAGCGAAGAAAGCTTCGAACTGGCGGCGCAACTCGCTTTGCAGCCGGCGCGCCTGGCTGTACTCCATCGCGCCGAATCCCGCGCCGCTTTGCAGGCGCTGGCGCACGTCCTCGCCAAACAGCTCTGCCTGACTCTCCAGGCGCTGGCGGTGATAAGTCGCCGCGTCGCACACCACCAGCAGCGAATTCGTCCGGGCGGCCTGCTGCGCCCCGGGAAAGGCGCAGGCTTCCACATGGGCTCCCAAGGAGGCGAGCGTCTCCCCTGCCCGCCCCACCGCTTCCAGGATGGCAGGCTCGGCGCCTCCGAAGCCATCGACCTCCGCCAGGGCGATGCGCAACCCCTTCACCCCGTGCTCCAACCCGGATAGGAAATCCCCGACCGGGCGGTCGACCGAGGTGGGGTCCAGCGGGTCGTAGCCGGCTATCGCCTGCAGCAGCAGCGCCGCGTCCTTCACGCAGCGCGCCATCGGGCCGGCGTGATCCAGGTTCCAGCTCAACGGGATGACCCCCCGCAAGCTGACTCGCCCGTAGGTGGGCTTCAATCCCACCACGCCGCACAACGCCGCCGGCACCCGTATGGAACCGCCTGTGTCCGTGCCCAGCGAACCCAGGCATAGCCGCGCTGCCAGAGCCGCCGCCGAGCCGCTCGACGACCCGCCGGTGATGCGCTCTGTATCCCATGGATTGCGACAGGCGCCGAAGTGCGGGTTTACACCGGTCAGCCCCAGGGCAATCTCGTGCATATTCAGCTTGCCCAGGAAGGCAGCCCCGGCATGCCCCAGCCGCTGGACGGCTTCAGCATCCTCTGCGGGTAGGCTCTCCTGGAAGAAGCGCGAACCGGCAGTGGTGCGCACCCCGCGCGTCAGGTACAGGTCTTTCAACGCCAGCGGGCAGCCGGCCAGAGGAGGCAGCGCCTCGCCGCGTTGCAGCGCGGCTTCTGCCCGGCGCGCCCCTTCTTCAGCCAGTTCGCCCGTCACGATCAAGTAAGCGTTGATTTTGGGATCCACCTGCTGGATGCGCTCCAGATGGACGCGCACCAGCTCCAACGGCGAGACGCGCCTCTCGGCCACCCATTGAGCAGCCTCCCACAAAGTCAGATCGGTGAGTTGCATCGTCAGCTCATTCAGCTTGATTCCCCGCAGCAACAAGCAGGCGATTGATATCCGCCAGCGCCTGGGGGGTGTCGCGGAAATGCACGGCGTGCATGCCCAATGCTCGCGCCGCTTCCACGTTTTCGATGAAATCATCCACGAATAGCGCCGCTTCCGGCGGCGCGCCCAGCCGTTCCAGCGCCAGGTGATAGATTCCCACCTGTGGCTTGACCATGCCCACCTCGGCTGAGATGACTACCTCGTCAAACAGGCTGGCGATGCCCGCCTCCTCCAGCCACTGGCGCAGATCGTCCCAGGCGTTGCTCAGCAAGCCGGTCTTCCTGGTGGGGCGGACATCGCGCAGCTCTGCCAGCAACTCCGTATCCAGCCTGTCGCCGGCGAAGAAAGCCCTGGCAATGCCGTCCACCTCTGCCGGTGAGGCTCCCAATTGCGCCCCCACCTGCTCCCAGTGTTCCCTGACGCTGATACGGCCCAGGCTGGCTAGTTTGCTGCTCTCGCTGTTGAACACCAGCCGTTCCAATTCATCACAGGTCATCGCGTAACGCTCGGCCAGTTGGGTGCGCGGCAAACGGTCAAAGGTGCGCAGCAACACTCCGCCCAGGTCGAAGATCACCGCCTGTATTTCCATATCCATCCTCCTGCCAAGCCAGTTTACCCACGCTGGGCTCCAGCGAGCGAGCCCCCCTGCCAGGATTATAATCCGCCCCCACGGGCTCACATCGGCTTGCGATAAGTGGCCAGGCGGTGCACCGGGCGATAGCCCATCCCCTCGTACAGGCGCAGGGCGCCGGAGGGGTTCTCGGTATCCACTCCCAGAGCCGCTTCGCTCAAACCGCGCCGCTTCAGGTCGCGCAGGCTGGCAGCGATCAGGGCGCGCGCCAGGCCGCGCTTGCGCCAGGGACGGCGCACGCAGATGTTTTCCGTCCAGCCTCGCTGGCGCTTGAATTTCTCGTTTTCGCTACGGTTGACGAAGGTCAGCACCATCCCAGCTACCTGCTCACCATCCCAGGCCACCTGCCACAACCCCGGGTCGAATTTGGGATCCTCCTGCCACTGCTCCACGGAGGGCTCTTCGTCGGGGCTGAAGCCCCATTCGTCCTGGAAAGCCTCCATGCTAGCGGCGTGGATGGCGTGCAGGTGCTCAGGTTGCACCGGGCGGATTTCCAACCCTGCTGGGAGGGGGCAATCCGGGATAGCGTTCAGGTTAGGCCGCACCATACGGTAAGAGTAGCGCACCGGATTGAAACCATGGTTGAGCAGCAGCGCGATGCAGCCGATCTCGCTGTCAGCGGCAAAGACTTCGAAGTAACGTGGGCGCCCATCCTGAAGGTCCGCGTCCACCCGGCGGGCGCGGCGCTCGGCATCCCGTAACATCGCCCCGCCGATGCCCCGTCTGCGCCAGGCGGGATGCAGAAAACCGGTCAACCTGTGAATGCGTTCGCCTTCGCCGACCACCTTCCAATTCACCCTGTTGTAACCAATCACCTCCCCATTCACCTCGGCGAAAAGCATGTCCCGGTACGGGTCGCAATTCACCAGTTGGGCATAGCTCACGCGAATATCCTCCAGCGTGTCGGCGCGTTCGGTGCCGTCAGCCTCAGAGCTTGCCTGAATCACCTTGAGCATGGGCGCGTAATCCACCTCGCCGCGGAAGCGGCGAAAAGCCAGCCCGTCGATAGCAGGCGCATCAAGCACATCCACTGCTGTTTCGTTATTACTTGAACTTACCAGTTGTGTTTGCATGATCCTTTTCTCTAATCAGTTGGCGCGTTTGCTGTGACGCCGTTCTTGGGTGTCTTGAACTTCAAGGAGACCGGCAGGATGGCCACCAGGCTCAACGCCGCCGTCACCCCGAAGGGGAAGCGCGGGCTCACCCGCTCCCACAGTTGCGCCCCCAGCGCCGGCGCTGGCAGGGAGATGATTCCCAGGCTGGTTTGGAACAAGCCAAAGGCGGTGCCGCGCAGGTGGTCAGGTACGGCCTTGCTGATCAACGACTGGTACGCCGGCGACATCATCCCCACCCCAAAGCCAAGCAGCATCCAGGCGGAGGCGTAACCCCAGAACCCGGAGGTGCGGATGAACACCATCAGAGCCAGGAATTGCAGCCCGAAGCCGAACGCTATCCCCAGCTTTTCGCCGCGCTTATCCGCCAGCCAGCCGGCGGGATAGATGATTGCCATCATCGCCAGGCCGAACACCGATTCGAGCAACCCGATCTGAGTGATCTTCAAGCCGCCGACTTCTTGCAGGTAGATGGGTAGCAGGTTGAAAGACAGGGCGTAAGCCACATCGCGCACTCCATCGGTGAACAGGATCCAGGTGATCAGACCGCCTGCCAGCAGCAGGCCCAGCATGGCCCCCAGGCTGGCGCGCAGGCTGGAGAAGGTCAGGCGCTGTGGGTTGGCTTCCTGGCCGCGCGCGGCCACCTTTGCCATCCCCACCCGTAGCAGGGTGGCAATTCCGTACAGCACTGCTGCCACCAGGAGCATGTACTTGAACCCGTAGCGGCCCGCCAGCAGTCCCCCCAGCGGCGGGCCGACCACGTTCACCACCATGAAGATGCCCTCCGAGATGCCAAACACGCGTGCCCGGTGCTCCTCGGCGGATTGCTCGGCAATGAAAGCCCCAAAACTCGGCGCCACCAGCGAGCGGGTGATGGCTGCCAAACCTTCCCCCAGGAGCACCCACTGCCAGGTGGGCGCCAGGATCAGGCCCACGTAAGACAACAACCCCGCTATGCTCCCCAGGGCGATGCTGCGCAGCCTCCCCAGGCTATCCGAGATCCATCCCCCCAGGATCTGCAGCGCCAGCGGGACGATCTGCACGAGCGTGAAAAAGAGGCCCACCTGCACCACGCTGGCGTTCAGCTCCTTCAGGTAAAGGGGTAGCAAGGAGGTATACATGTGCCCGGCGATATTGGCCAACACCATGGTCACCAGGAACAGCAGGAGCATGTTGTTGAGCAGCGGCGCAGGGCGCGCTGACCCTGTGCCTGGGTTCATGCTTTCGTTGTGCAGTGACGATGGTCCCATCATCAATTTCTGCTCCTCGTGCACTTCCGCCATCGAGCCCTCCAATTGTCTCATAGTTCGGCAAGCGGCAGGAGGCCTACCCCCTCGCTGACCTCCTGCCAGGACCCACTAAGCATTACCCACCAAGGCGTTGCGCAGTTCAACCCTGCTCCCGGTGAGGTCGCTCTGCCTGCCAGGTGGGAGTCACACCACCCGGCGTTCATCATTTGCCGCCATGCCGGTAGCGGGGTGAGCGCCGTTGCGCCTCGCCTTCAGGATTCTTCCCGTCTGCGCCTGGCGCAGCAGCTCGGCGTGATGCTGGTAGGCGAAACCCAACAGGTTGGCAACCAGCGCCAGGCCCAGGATGGGCATACGGGTGCGCATTTGCTTAGTCTCCGGTTTCTCGGTTTGCTTGATTTGCTCGTCGATCATATCGATGGTAATCATGGCCTTCATCTCCACCCAACCGGGAAACCGCTCATAGGAGGAGGCTTGCACCTGCCGCTTGCTGCCGGGCAGGGTTCACCGCCTCCGGCGCAGTTCTCCAGTTGTCGCTAATTTTCTATCCCTCCGGCGCCTCTCCCCGTACCAGGTGTGGAATGCACCGGAGTGAAACCGAACGCGCCCTTTCGTCAGGGGCGGGAGGGGACGTTGCGCCCGCCTCCCCACCAGTACCGCAACCCCCCTGGCCCATCGCGCGCTGGGATCTCCCCCCGCTTGCCCGGTGGGTGCCTCGCGGCTGGAATCACCGCCCGGTTGGGCTGCGTCATGTGGACAACGCGTTCCTTTGTGTACGTATTGGGTTGACATGCTTCTCTCCTTTCCAGTGATAAATAAAAAAGCCACGGTGTGACCCGTGGCCGGCGAAGGCAGGAAGAAAAACAGCCACGGGCTGGAGCGACCCGTGGCTGCTGGCATCAGTCAAGACTGGCTAACAGGCGACAGGCGCACTCCGCGAAGGCATAGCAACACCGCTCCCCCCGACAGCGATGCACACTATGAACATGGTTTCGCCTGTATATTCCATGAGACACCTTTCCCCTGTAAATGAGTAAAAGATTAATCTAATATGAGAATAGGATGAGTTTACCACCCCCGCTGAAGATATGTCAAGGGTGATTTTAAATTGTGCTGTCTCTATTTCGTCAGCGTGAAGGTATCGATCACCTCGCCGGTGACGGTGATAAACTGCAAGGTGAGCTCGTGGGGGGTGGCTATCCCCAGCACGGCGCCATAGTTGGCGGCGTAGCGCACCTGGCTGCCCTCCAGGGGAGCGTTGAAGTAGTAAATCTCGCCGCCGCCCAACCCGTTCACGAAGTAAGGAAACCCGTCGATGATCAGGCGTTCATAGACGTGGTCGTGACCGCCAATCACCACGTCTGCCCCCCAGGTTTTATAAGGCCACTGCGCCCAATCGATCGAGCCGTGTAGCCCCGAGGAGTAGGGCGGTTGGTGCATGGTGACGATCTTCCAGGGTTGGGAGGAGCTCGCCAGGCGCTCCTGCAGCCACTGCGCCTGGATGGTGCTGGCCCCCACCCCATCCGGCTCATTCGAATCGCTATCCATGGCGAACACGTGTACCGGCTCCCAGCCCACGTCATAGTAGCGCTCATTGCCTGGTAGGGTGAAGTAATCTAGGTAGGGTTGAGCGTTGAGCTCCAGCCAATCGTGGTTGCCCAGCGTGGGAAAGAAGCGATTGACCTCGCCTCCCGGACCGTACTCGCCGGTGTACGGATAAATGTACTCGTGGTAGAACTGCCCAATGTTTTGATCGATGCTGCTGGCGCTGCCGGAGGGGTAATTGTTATCCCCGGTGGTGAGGATGAAATCCGGCAACCAGCTCTTCACCAGGTCGGCCACGGCTTGTGCGTTCTGATCGCCGGAGCCGTAATCGCCGATGATAGCGAAGCGCACCAGCGGCTCGGGCGTGGGGGTCAGGCTGGGGGCCGGCGTTTCCGACAGCGTGGGAAGCGGGCCGGGCGTGGCGGTGCTCGACCAGGCAGGCGTTGGGCTCGCCTCCACGGAGGCAGGCGTCGCTGCTGGCGAGCTTGCGGGGAGCGGTTGCAGCACGGCACAGCCCAACAAGATCAGGCAGGCGGCGCAAGCCATTGCCAGGCGTCTCCAATGAATCATCGGGCTTTACCTCTCCAGGCGCAGCACGGCGCCGTTGTGCAGCACAACCAGCGCTTCACCGCCGGCGTCCTCGCCAAAGGAGGTGATGTTCCCCTCCAGGTCGTACAGCTCAGCCACCAGCCACCTGCCATCCGCGCCGCGCCTCATCCCCCACACCAGCCCGGAGCAATAATCCCCAAACAGGTAGACCCCCTGCCATTCGGGAAGCAGGCTGCCGCGGTACACCACGCCGCCGGTGACCGAGCAGCCCTTGTCGTGTCCATAGGTGAATAGCGGAGACGCAAAGCTGGCGCCCGGCGGCGGCTGGCCCTCGAACAGCGCCTCGCCTTCGAAGAAATCCCATCCGAAATTCACCCCGCCGGGGCTGCCCGCTGGCAGCAGGTCGATCTCCTCCCAGGCGTTTTGCCCCACGTCGGCGATGTACAGGTCGCCGCTGGCGCGGTCGAAGGCGAAGCGCCAGGGGTTGCGCAACCCGAGAGCCCAAATCTCGGGCAGCCCTCCCCCATCAGCGAAAGGCGCCTCGGGCGGGATGGCGTAGGGCTCGCCGCCGTCCACGTCCAGGCGCAGGATCTTCCCCAGCAGCGTCTGCGTGGATTGGGCGTTGCCCAGCGGGTCGCCGCCCGAGCCGCCGTCCCCCAAACCCAGGTACAGGTACCCATCCGGCCCGAAGGCCATCGCCCCACCGTTGTGATTGGCGAAAGGCTGGTCGACGGTCAGCAGCCGGCGCTCGCTGCCCGGATCGGCTATGGGCGGCTTTCCTGGAGTCGCGCTAAAGCGAGCGATGACCGTGTCGCCCTGCTGGTCGGTGTAATTCACGTAGAAAGCGCCGTTTTGGGCAAAGTTGGGATGGAAAGCCAGCCCGAGCAAACCCTGCTCCGAGCCACGGCTGCCCACCCGGTCACGGATGTCCAGGAAGGGCTCTGGCAGAAGGCGCCCCGACTCAACGATGCGCACCACGCCGTCCTGTTCCAGGACGTACAGGCGCTGCGAGCCATCCCCAGCGTGGGTCACGCCCACCGGTCGCTGCAAGCCTTCGACGAGCAGCCTCCAGGAGGCCTGAGCCGGGTCAGGCAGGCTGGCAGCGGCTTGCTCAGTAAAGGGAGGAGCGCTCGACGCGGCAGCCCGCGGAGTGGGCGTTTTAGTAAGGGGAATGGGGCTCGCTGATGGGGATGTGGGCAGGAGAGTGGCCGGCGCTCCCAGGGGAGTCTGGCTTGGCAATGGCGTTGGGAAGGTCACCGCTATGGTCGGCTCGGGCAGCGTGGGGAGCGGCGCGCAGGCCGCGAGCAGAACAAGCGCCATGCTGCAAGCCAGCGCGAGCAGCCAGCTACTCCTCCTCGTGGAATTCAGCATCGATGATGTCGCCTTCTTCGATCTTGTCGCTCCATGCGCCTGAGGCTCCCTGCTGGATGGCGTTCAAGTGCTCCTGCACCACCTGGGGCGGGCACAGCTCGACGAAGAGATAAGCCCCCAACCAGATGACGGCGGCATCATCCACCGGTCCCGGAGCGATGTCCGGGACGAGCAGGTAGACCAGCGAGCCAACCGGCAGCAACTTGAGCAGGGGATTCACCCGGCGGTCGACCAGCAGGCGCCACACCAGCTTGATGCGCTCCGCCAGCCCGGTGAAAACACCGCCGCCTTTCGGGGAGGTGATGGGATGCTTATCGTCCTGGTACATGGGTAGCCTCCAAACGCAGGCATTATACCTTGAAACAAAGACGGGGCTATCCAAATAGAACGGATAACCCCAATAGTCACATGATACCCGACGGTTTGACCGTCGGGTGCAGGGCGTGTTGGCGTCGTTCGCCGTGCGCGCAATCGTCAGTCACATGATACCCGATGGTTTGACCGTCGGGTGCAGGGCGTGTTGGCGTCGTTCGCCGTGCGCGCAATCGTCAGTCACATGATACCCGACGGTTTGACCGTCGGGTGCAGGAGGGGACGAATAAGGGACGACGGTCGAACCGTCGCCCAACAACAGCCTGATGGTCAACCAGCGTCCACCGCAATACCGAATAAGATGCAAAACGGGGCTGCCCTTATTTGGGACAGCCCCGTTGATTTCATTCGCCAGTCGGTCAGGAAGCTTGCGCTTTTTTCACCACTGCGGCGAAGGTCTTGGGATCGCGGACGGCCAAATCGGCCAGCATCTTGCGGTTGATGGTGATTTGTTCGCGGCGCATGCCGTGGATCAAGCGGCTGTAGGTGATGCCATTCAGTCTGGCTGCCGCGTTGATGCGGGCAATCCACAAGCGGCGCAAATCGCGTTTTCTTGTGCGCCGGTCACGGTAGGCGTACCAGAGGCTCTTCAGCATCGCCTCGTTGGCGCGGCGGAACAATCTGTGCCGTGAGCCAAACTGGCCCTTGGTGATCTTCAATACCTTGATGTGTCGCCGGCGGCGATTCGGACCTGTCTTTACTCTTGCCATGTGTTCACTCCTGCGTACCCCAGGGCGCCGGCAACCTCAGGCAGTTGCCCGTTGTATGCACCCAGCGGCCGCAATAGTAACGGTTCTTCCGGTAGCTCCCTGGAAACCCTTTACTTTTCCAGGTACGGCGCCAGTCGATGGACGCGCTTGACGATCCCGCGTCCCTTGACCGGAATCATCTCCTCGAACAGGCTCTTGGTGCGTTTAGGAGTGCGGCGGCGCAGATGGCTCTTGCCGCCCTTGGTGCGCACCAGCATGCCCGACCCTGTCACGCGAAAGCGCTTGGCAGTCGCCTTATGGGTCTTCAGCTTGTACTTCCCTACTGACTTCTTACGCGGCACAGCTAAACTCCTCTCACAAAAAATACCGCGGCACTGTCCTGCCTCCGCGGGGTGAAGCGGTTATAGGTTGTCAGAAAACCACTCGCAGCGCCAGGGGGTTATTTCTTCTTGGGTTGCTTGCCGGGCGCCAGCACCATCAGCATCGTGCGCCCTTCCAGCATGGGCGATTGCTCCACCACGGCCAGGTCTGAGAGCTCTTCGGCAACCTGCTTGAGATCTTCCAGGGCAATCTCCGGGTAAGTGATCTCCCGTCCACGGAAGCGCACACGCACTTTCACCTTCATGCCCGCTTCCAACCAGCGGCGCGCATCGCGCACCTTGAGATAGCGATGATGTTCGTTGGTCTTCGGCCTCAGGCGGATTTCCTTGATCTCGATCTTGGTTTGCGCCTTGCGCGCCTCGCGCTCTTTCTTCGCCCGTTCGTAGATGAACTTGCCAAAATCCATCACCCGGCAGACCGGCGGGTCGGCAGTAGGCGCCACCTCGACCAGATCGAGCTCCGCTTCGCGAGCGATACGTAGCGCCTCTTCTATCGAGACCACGCCGATATTCTCGCTGTTCGGCCCGATCAAGCGAACCTGGGGAACATTGATCAACTCATTTACCCGAAAATTGACTGCGCTGATAAGTTGCTCCTTTCAACCGCGTGCGTCATAGACTCCGAGCGATACGCGGAGGGCATCATACCATGAAAAAGAGAAAACCGTCAACATTAATGGCAGCTGAATTTTTTTGCTCACTCACCTGCGGCGATCTCCTTGCGGGCGCGCCCCAGGAACTCGGCCATCGGCATCGCCCCGGGATTCTCGCCGGAGCGCAGGCGCAAGGCTACCCCGCCCTGCTCCATCTCCTTGTCCCCCACCACCAGCATGTAGGGCACCTTTTGCGTCTGGGCATCGCGAATCTTGGCGTTCATGCGCTCGTTGCGCTCGTCCACCTCGACGCGCAGCCCTTCCTGGGCCAGCTTCTCGGCCACCTCCCGGGCGTAGCCCACGTGGCGATCGGCGATCGGCACCAATACAGCCTGCACAGGCGCCAGCCATACCGGAAAAGCGCCCGCAAAATGCTCGATGGCCACCCCCAGGAAGCGCTCCGTACTGCCGGTTACGGCGCGGTGTAACACCACGGGGATGTGCTCGCCGCCATCCTCACCGATGTAGCTCAACCCCAACCGGGAGGGCTGGATGAAATCCACCTGGATGGTGGAAAGTTGCCACTCACGCCCAAGCACGTCCCGCGCCAGGAAATCCGCCTTGGGACCGTAGAACGCCGCCTCGCCGGTCGCCTCGAAGTACTCCAACTGGCTCTCGTCGAGGGCGGCGCGCAGCGCGGCCTCCGCCTTGGCCCACTTCTCCTCATCCTGCACATACTTGCCGCCCTCCCCGCGCAGCGAGAGGCGCACGCGGTAATCCGTGAAGCGGTAGCGCGCCAGCACCTCCTGGATCAGGCGCAGCGCCAGGCCAAACTCGCTGCCCACCTGCTCCTCGGTGCAGAAGATGTGGCAGTCGTCCTGGGTTAGGGCGCGCACCCGCGTCAGGCCGGTCAGCTCGCCGGTCTTCTCGTAGCGGTAGAGCGTGGCAAACTCGGCGAAGCGCAAGGGCAGCTCGCGGTACGAGTGGCGCCCCATCTCGCGGTAGAGGGTCATGTGGCTGGGACAGTTCATTGGCTTCAGCCGGAAGGCGACGTTCTCGTCCACCATGGGCGGGAACATGACCTCTTTGTAATTATCGTAGTGCCCGGAACGGCGATACAGTTCCTCCTTGACCAGGTGACCGGTCCACACGTGCTGGTAGCCGTAGCGCGTCTGTACCTGGCGCACGTAGTCCTCCATCAGGTGGCGCAGCATCTCGCCCTTGGGGGTGAAGAGCGGCAAGCCCGGTCCCACGTCCTCCGAGAAGTAGAACAGGCCCATCTCCTTGCCCAGCTTACGGTGGTCGCGCTTCTTGGCCTCCTCCAGGCGCCACAGGTGCTCCTCCAGCTCCTCGGCGGTGCGCCAGGCGGTGCCGTAGACGCGCTGCAGCATCGGGTTGTGCTCGTCGCCGCGCCAGTAAGCACCGGCCACGTTCATCAGCTTGACCGCCGCCGGGTTGATCTGGCGCGTGCTCTCCACGTGCGGGCCGCGGCACAAGTCGACGAAGGTGTCGTGGGTGTAGATCGAGACTTCCGGCTTCTCGGCCAGCGGATTGCCATACTCGTCCTGGTTGCCCTTCTCCAGCCCTTCGATCAGCTCCAGCTTGTAGGGCTGATCCTTGAAGATGCGCCGCGCTTCCTCCGCCGAGACCGCCTTGCGCACGAAGGGATGGTTCCCGGCGATGATCTGGCGCATACGCTTCTCGATGTGCTCCAGGTCATCCGGAGTCAGGCTGCGCGGCAGGTCGAAATCGTAGTAGAAGCCGTCCTCGATGGGCGGGCCGATGGTGTATTTCGCCTCGGGGAACATCTCCAGCACTGCCTGGGCCATCACGTGCGCCGCGGAATGGCGGATGCGATACAGATCGCTCGCCTCGTAGTTGACCTGTCCTTTGTCTGCCATGGTTCCATCCTTTCTTTAAAATAAAAACTCTCGCCTGCCTGGGGCGAGAGCGATCACGCTCACACGGTTCCACCCAGATTGGGCTGATTTGATGAAAGGCACCAACCCATCTCGTGCGATCGATAACGGGATCAACCGTGCACCTTACTGAGCCGCAACTAGCTGTTGGGGATGACGCTCGCGGGGGGTTTTCTCCAGCGTTTGCCGCCGGGGACTTTCAGCCTGTGGTCCCCGTTCTCTTTCGGCGCCGCGCCTGGGTACTCGTCCCGGTCCTGGCGTTTGCCTATCTGTGGGCGGAACAGGGCTCGAACCTGCGACCTCTGCGATGTCAACGCAGTGCTCTAACCAACTGAGCTATCCGCCCGGCCAAAAGACGTGCCAAATTATACCCGCCCGGTACGAAATGTGCAAGATTACTGTTCGGTAACATTATCTTTTGACTTTACAGGGATGTGCTAGCGCCGGGAGAGGTCCTCCAGGAACTCCGCCAGCGCCGCAGCCACTTCCTCCGGCTTCTCCAGCATCAGCATGTGCCCCACTTCGGGGATAATGCGCAACTCCGCCTGTGGCAAGCCTGCGGCGAGCTGGCGCGAGAGGCTGAGCGGAGTCATCTTATCCAGTGCGCCGCACATCACCAGCGCCGGGGCGCGCACGTCCGCCAGCCAGCGGGTCAGGTCGAAGGCATCGCAGGCGTGCAGGTCGCCGTGCAAGACGCTGCGTCGCGTCTCCTCCAGGCGCTGGGCGGCAGTCTCCACCAGCTTAGGCGCGGCGTGCGGGGAGAAGGACCAGCGGACAATGCTGTGAATTGCCTTGTGATACGTGGTTGGGCTGGCTATCTCATCCAGGAGGCTTGGCGCCACGCGCAGGCACGCCCCGCCCCCCAAGAGGGCGATGCCCATCACCCGTTCCGGGTGGCGCAGCGCCAGGGTCAAGGCAATCGCGCTGCCCATGGAGTGCCCAGCGAAGACCGCCCGGTGCAACCTTACCGCCTCCACCCACACCATCACTGCTTCGGCGTATGAGGCGATGCTCTGCCGGCCGCGCCCCCCCGATTTGCCATGGCCGGGCAGGTCCAGGGCGTAGACACGATAGCCAGCCAACCGGCGCAACGCCGTCGGCCAGAATAGGTGCGTGCCCCCTGCGCCGTGGACCAAGACCAGCGCCGGCTGGCTGACCAGGTGCGCGTTGTAGACGTGATAATAGAGTTCTCCAGCGTAGGGCAAGAGTGAGTTGGCTCCGCGAGGGTGAATGAGGGCGCCTCTTCCGGCTTTGTGTATATTCAAGTCGGGTGTGCGCCCGTGGGGGTTATTGTAACCAGCAATGCCCGAATTGACTATCCCTGCGCAGTTCAGCGTCGGTGTGCAGCCATGGCGCGACGACCGTGTACCCCCGGCCACCGGCCGGGAAAAGTGAAATTATCAGACATAATTTGAGATTAAAAACTGATTGGCTGGCAGCTTTCTGGCCGGATGGCTCACACGCCGCACTGCATGCGCTCGGCTGCCGCGTTGGTGATGGGAACCACCACCTGCAGGCGAGTGCCGCGCCCGGGGACCGAATCGATGTGCAGCAAGCCGTTGATCAGCTCGGTGTGCGCGCGCATGTTGATCATCCCCAGGCTGCCGCGCCGCTCGCAATTCGCCTGCTCCTCGACCGGGTCGAGGCCGCGCCCATCGTCCTCCACCTCCAGCTCCACCAGGTCATCCGCCAGGGTCTTCAGGCGCACCCAGATGTGAGCCGCCTGGGCGTGCTTGCGGGCGTTGTCGACTGCTTCCTCAGCGATGTAGAAGATCACCGCCTGGCGAGACATCTCCAAACGTGAGGCTACCTCAGCCTCGGCTTCGATGATCACTTCCTGGTTGTAGATCTCGCCGATCTTCTCCGCCATAGATTGCAGCGTGGCGATCAACCCCTGCGTCTCCAGCATCAGGGGGCGCAGGGTGAAGAGCATGTGGCGGATTTCCTTGGTCGTGCGCCGCGCCAGTTCTTCGATCTTGTTCAGTTCGTCGGCGGCCGCCGCGGTGCGCTCCTTCTCCAGCAGGCGGCGGGCGATGTTGATGCGCACGGCCAGCGTGGATACCGATTGCGTCGGGCCATCGTGAAGATCTCGCGCCAGCTTCTTGCGCGCCCCCTCCTGGATCGCCATCATGCGCTCCTTCTCCACTTCCAGTTCGCGGTACAGGCAGGCGTTTTGGATGGCGATCATTGCCTGGTTGCCGATCAAGTCCAGGATCTCGCGCTTTTCGGCGTTGAAGTAACTGCGCTCGGGATGCCCGAAGAGCAGCACGCCGTAGGTGCCCAGCCCGCTGCTCAATGGCAGGCAGTAGACCGACTTGCAGTTACGCAGGGAGATGAAGCGCCCCAGCTCGGGGTCCTCTGCCGGCTGGCGGAAAAGGCGCGCCTCCCCGCTCTCGATGACTCGTTGCAGCATCCCGCTGCGCCCCGGCAGCGTCTTGCACATGTCGGCGCTGGTGAAGCGGAGCGCCGAGCCCACGTGCAGCTCATTCCCGTTGCGGGGCCCATTACCGTAGAGCAGCGCCGCGCTGACCATGTGCCCGTCGGTCTTCTCAGAATTGGCCAGCACGCTGGCGCCCAGGTCCAGCGCCATATCCAGCACTTGCTGGTAATTCAGGGAGGCGCTCAGGAAGGAAATCATCATGAGCCTATCATATCTTAAACGCCCCCTAATACAAGATTTATAGGCTAATAGCTAACAAATTCAATAGGGATTGGCGAGCGGCAAGCGTCGCCCGGGCGCGATGGCTGATGCGGTTCTTCTGCTCCATGGGCAGCTCGGCCATGGTGAGCTGCAGCTCGGGGAAGAAGAAGATGGGGTCATAGCCAAAGCCATGCTCGCCGCGCTCTTCAGGGATGATCTCCCCCCGGCATTGCCCTTCGAAGAGGTCCAGGCGCAGGTCGGGCTGGGCGACAGCCACGACGCATACGAAGCGCGCCCGCCAGGGGCGCGGCTTGGCCTCCAGCCACTCCAGGAGCGCGGCGCGACGATCCTTATCCGTAGCCCTCGGCTGCGCCAGCAGGCGCGCCGAGCGTAACCCC
>JAQUAE010000280.1 GCA_028687395.1 Anaerolineales bacterium
TCCCGGCTGAGCGCATGAAGGAAGCCCTGACCACCATCAAGGCCGAAAGCGATCGCGATCCGCTGAGCGAAAACGTCGAAAGCCAGGACGTCACCCGGGAGTACACCGACCTGCAATCCCGCCTGCGCAACCTGGAAGAGGCCGAAGCGCAACTGCGCGACATCATGGACGAAGCTTTCCGCACCGAGGACGTGCTCAACGTCTACAATCAGCTCGTCCAGGTGCGCGAGCAAATCGAAGTCATCAAGGGCCAGATCCAATATTACGAGCAAGCCGCAGCCCTCTCGGCCATCACCGTCGAGCTGATCCCCAACGAAGCCGCCCAACCCCTGACCATCGGCGGGTGGCAGCCAGTCGGCGTGGCTAAGAGCGCCATTCAAGCCCTGATCAACACCCTCAAGGGGCTGGCCAACCTGGTCATCTGGCTGATCATCTTCGTCTTGCCTGTCCTGCTGGTTGTCTACCTGATCGTCTTCCTGCCGCTGTCCTGGGTATGGCGCAAGCTGCGCCGCCGCCGGGCCGAGCGCAAGGCGCCACCCCCACCGCCAGCCGCCTGATACCCCCCTAAACGCAAACACGGATGACCCTGCGTCAAGCGCGTCCCACGGGTCATCCGTGTTTCTTTTTTTACTCAGACTATTCACCCGTGCGCAGGACCTGCCCGGCGTGGCTGACACATTGAAAGGTCAGGCCGTTGATCTGCGCCAGTCTACGCCAGCTCACCTCAAAGCGCCGGGCTAAATCCGTCAGTTTGACCACGTAGCGCTGGGAGGGTGTCGCTTATCGGGATGACGCCGCAATTTCGTGTGTAGTGCGAACGATTATAATGGCAGCATGCAGGCTTTCGCCCGGCACGTGCGCGCCCTCCTCGGGCTGCAGTTGACCGCCGAGCAGTTACGCGCTTTCGAGGTCTACGAGCGCGAGCTGCTCGCCTGGAACCAGGTCATCAACCTGACTGCCATCCACGAACCGGAGACCATTCGGGTCAAGCACTTCCTGGACTCGCTCTCCTGCCTGGCTGTAATGCGCGACCGGCCCGTGGGTTGCGTCGTGGATATCGGCAGCGGCGCCGGGTTTCCAGGCTTGCCCCTCAAGCTGGTCTGCCCGGGGATGCGCCTCACCCTGGTCGAATCAGTCAAAAAGAAAGCCGACTTCTGCCAGCACGTGGTGCAAAAACTGCGCCTGGGTGGGGTGACGGTCTCTACTCTGCGGGCCGAAGTCCTGGGCCACTCCCCCGAACACCGCGAAGCGTACGACTGGGCCCTCGCCCGGGCCGTGGCTCAACTGCCGGTGCTGGTGGAATACCTGCTGCCACTCTTGCACATTGGCGGAGCGATGATTGCCATGAAGGGGGAGAGCGGCCCGGCCGAAGCGCACCAGGCCGAACGCGCCATCCGCATGCTGGGCGGTCGCCTGCGCAGCCTGGCGCCGGTCGAGCTACCGGGCGTCGCCGAAGAGCGCTACCTGGTGGTGGTGGATAAGGTCGCCGCCACCGCGCCCATGTACCCCCGGCGGGTGGGCGTGCCGCGCAAGCACCCCCTGTGAGCCCGGCACGCGCCTGGCAGATTTACACCCAGGCAGCCGCATTTCCGGGGCGGATCGCTCCCGGCTGAAGCACCCGGGCGTAGACCCGCGACCAGCCGGGGTGCTCGTCCTGGCGGATGCGCTGGCCGTTCTGGTCGCGAAAGTAGGGCGCAATGGTGGCGCAGGGCTTGGTGTAGCGGGTGATCTCCACCAGCACGCTTTCCCCCAGTTTCAGGCGCTGGCCCGGGACTGCCAGCTCCCAATCCAGCCCGCTCAAGGTCAGGTTCTCCCCGGCCGCTCCCGGAAAAATGGGATGCCCCTCCGCCTGCAACGCCAGGATCCTCTCCAGGGAGTACAGGCACAAGGCGCGCTCGGGACCTCCATGGAATGCCGTATTGCGGACGCCGTCCCCCGCCAGCCCATTGAGGCCCACCTCGCCCGCAGCCACTGCCAGCTTGGGCACCCCGCCTCGTGAGAGGTTGACTTGAAAGATGCGCCCACTGGCGGTCACGCTTCGGCCTCTTCCTGGCTGGTAACGCGCCCCGCCTCCACCCGCCACAGGTGGGATTGAGCGACGAAGCCCGGGGTGAAAAGGTTGAGGTCGGTGGTGGAGAGCCACACCTGCTCGCAAGCCACCAGGCGGCTGATCAGGTCCTCACGGCGGCGCTCATCCAACTCGGCCAGCACTTCGTCGAGCAGCACCACCGGCCATTGCTCCGTCCGAGCCTTGATCCAGGCTGCTTCGGCCAGCTTGAGGGCCAGCATTAACGTGCGCACCTGGCCGCGCGAGCCGTATATCCCCAGGTCGACGCCGTTGCTCAAGAAACGCAGCTCGTCGCGGTGCGGTCCAATGGTGGTCACGCCGCGCTCGATCTCCTCGCGCCTGAGCTGGCGCAACTGCGCCTCGAACCCGGCCTGGATGTCCTCCAATCCAAAACCGCTGCGGTCAGGCTGGGCATCCAGCGGCAAGGCGTACTGGTTGGCAGGTTTGGGCAGGGGGTCGTAGGCCGGCTGGTAGAACATGCGTAGGATCTCCTCCCCGCCGGTGAGCTCGCGGTGCACTTCAGCGGCGATTTTTTCAAGCTCCTGCAGGCAGTGAATGCGCTCGCGGATCAAGATCGCCCCGCTGGTGGTGAGCTGCGCATCCCAATAATCCAGTTGGGAGGGGTCGCCGCCGCGCTCGTTCAGTTGTTTGAGCAGGGCGTTGCGCTGGCTCAGGTTACGGCTGTACTCTCCCAAGGCGTTGGCGTATCCCGCAGCCACTTGCGAGAGGGAGAGGTTGAGGTAGCGCCGGCGCCCCTCCGGCGCGCCTTCGACCACCTGCAACATCTGGGGCAGGAAGAGCACCGCAGTGAACGCCCCCATCACCTCGCCCATCTTGCGCCTGACCCCGTCCAGCAGCACCTCCTTGCGCAGGCGGGAAGCCTGGTCGAAGCCGTTCGGCTCCTGGATGATGCGCGCTTCCAGCTTGTGCGCTTCCCGGCCGCATTGGAAGTGGGCGCTGATGCGGGCGACAGCCAGCGCTTCACGGCCGGCAATGAAATTGATCAACTGGCGGTCGCTATCGGCGTGAAAGGAAACGAACGAGGCCAGGAAGTAGATCGCCTCCAACAGGCTGGTCTTCCCCTGGGCGTTGTTCCCCACCAGCAGGAGGGACCCGGTGGGCACCTCGATGTCCAGGCGGGCGTAGTTGCGAAAATTTGTCAGCGACAGGTGGGTGAGGTACATGTCCGTTTCAATCAAAAGCCACGGAGCTGGGTCCCCGTGGCGCCAAATCCATGTGCATGCCTGTGCGCGCCCGCCACGAACTGGCGAGCGCCCTCCCCGGCGTTCACTCCGCCAGGACGCGCTCGCCAGCCTCTTCCTCCAGCTTCCAAACGCTGCTGGCGCGGTCAATGAACAGCATACCTTCGAGGTGGTCGATTTCGTGCTGGAAGATGCGCGCCAGCCAGCCCTGCGCCTTGATGCGCACCGGCTTGCCCTGGCGGTTGAGCCCCTTGACGATCACCCCAGAGGGGCGCTCGACCTCTCCGGCGAATCC
>JAQUAE010000281.1 GCA_028687395.1 Anaerolineales bacterium
TATTTCAGGTCATCGTCCAGGCGGAGGATGCCTTTGTAGTACACCGGCTGGCCCGGTCTGTACACCGGCCGGTCGGTGTAGATATACGCCACCGGGCGGTTGGGCGGGGCGTAGTAGTCGCTCCAGATACCATAATCGTACAAATTGACGCCGCTGCCCCAATCAGAGGCAGTGAAGGCAAAGGCACGTTCGTCTCTGCTCAGCACGTAGCGCGGCTCGTAGGGGTCCTCAGGAGCAGGCACATCCAGGGAGAGCACGCCGTTTTGGTCAGTCTTTCCCGTGCCGAGGGCTTGGAAGTCCTTATCGTACACCGTCATCTCGACCCCGGAGAGGGGCGCGCCGCTGGCCAGGCCGGTCAGCCACACCAGGGCCTCAGTCATCGTGCCTTTATAGGTGGCGTTAGCATTGGCTACGAAGACCAGGCGCACGTCTACGAATGGGCTGGAATGGGTGACCTCGGCTGAATCCAGGGTAAGCAGGTAAAAACCATAAGGGAGTGGCTTACCTGCCTCGTCCGAGAGTGCGTATTTGCTTAAGACCAGCTCATCCAGCTCCGCCCCGCTGGTCTCTCCTCGTTCCCAGACTAACCTGTCCGGTTGCGGGCGGTACTCCCACTGGGAGAGGCGCCCGGATTGCAGCGCGATGAACTCCCCAGCCTCCAGGCGGTACAGGCGATAGACCACCCTGGAGATGTTGCGATAAGCGGCAAAGAACTCCTGTGCGGTTCCCGGGTCGTCCCCGCGGAACATGGAAGGCGCATAGGGCATCTGAAAGTAAGCCGCCGGTTGGTAGAGTCCAGTCCTGAAGCGAATCACCTCTTCACGCGTCGTGCGGTTACCGTAGATGTCCTCCATGCCGGGGGACAGGCGCACCGTATATTGCGTGGATGGCTGCAGAGAATAGGTGCTCAGGCTCCAATCCCACTCGTTGTACCACCACTCGATCGGCGCCGCCGGCGGGGGGGTGATTTGGATAGCTTTTTTCACCGATTCGATGTTCATCGGCGAGGCGAAGCGTAGGGTCAGGTTGCGGTCGTACCACGTCTGTTGGTCTCCATCTCCCGGCAGCGTGGAAACCAGCGCGGGCGGCGGGATGGTGGTAAAGTTCCATTCCAGGCCTTTCTCCAGCTTGCCGCCATCCGCAGCCAGCGCGTCCGTGCTGAGTGAAAGGATATAATCAGCGCCAAGCGCCAGCCGTTGGGTGGGCGTGATGATGAGCTGGGTGAGCTCGTCCTTCCAGGCTGTGGTCAATGGCACAGCTTCCCCATTGGCGCGGCTCAAGGAGAGGGCCTCCTGGGTGGCAGCAGTATCCATCGGCTGGTAGAAACGCAGAGTGAAATAGGTGTCCAAGAGCACGTTGCGATAGTTCGGCGTGGGATTGACCACACCGTTGCTCAGTACTAGATCGCCGAGGCGCGGCGCGAGGGTGGTGAAGCTCCAGGTGTAATTCTCCTTCAAGCTAGCGCTGCCATCCGCGGTGGGCAAGCCCGCCTTGACGGTCACTGTGTACTGGCGTGCTCCCGCCAGGAAGCCGTGTGGGTGAAAGGCGTACACCGAGGTGGAAATCCATTCCCCCTTACCCTCGACAGGCGGGGAGATCTCCAGCGGCTGAGGCAATTCGTCCCCCTCCTCGGCAATCGCCAATGGGACCACCGGCTGGTTGAAGATGACCGTGATAGCGGCATCCCCGGCGATTTGGTCCGCGCCATCAGCCGGGAACACCTGGCTGACCTGGAACTCAGCCGGCGTGGTGAAGCGCAGCTCGATCCCAGCCCCCAGCGGAACTCCATTCTCGTTGGCAGCCCCCTCTCCCACCTCGAGGGCATAGCCCGCAGCGTAGTTCAAGCGCTGGGCAGGGGTGAACCGGACAGTCTTGCCATCCAGCCATTCAAAACTCCCCGTAATAGCTTCACCATCCGAGGACGAAAACCGCCAGGCTTCCTCGACGGAAGTCATATCCATCTGGTGGTCGAAGACCACTTCGATGGCACTGTCCACGGGGAGAATCCCGCCACTCGAAGGGCGCGTTTCGACGACTACCGGAGCGGTCGCCGCGCTCCAATCGATCTCGGCGATCTGGTTGCCTACATGAGATCCGGCGGTTGATGGCGAGCCGGCCGGTAACCCGCCACCCCCGGCATACAGACGCGAAGCCAGGGCAATCCCACCAACCAGTATCGCGCCCAGAAGAACGAGGACGCCAATCAGGGCAAGGGTGTTCTTATTGCGCATCGACCCGATCTCCCATTTCTTTCATCTATTTTCATACCCATGCATGCATCCCCCTGATGAACATGACGTATTTTACGCCTTTTTCGTTCCGCCCCAGGTCTCGAAAAAGATTAAACCCTCTAGCGTTTTGCGCTCCTTGAGCCTGGGCTCACCAGTGGCAAAGCCCAACGGGGTGAGCACCACCGGTTCGACGCCCTCTGGCAGGTGGAAGGCGCGCCGCGCCTCCTCGGCATTGAAGGCGGCAATCCAGCAGGTGCCCAACCCCTCGTTGGTGGCGGCCAGGATGATGTGATCCATGACGATGGCTGCGTCCACGTCCAGATAAGACTTGCCATCCTTGCGCACCCACCCCTCCGCAACCACCCCGCACACCGCCAAAATCAAGGGGGCTGCGACGAACCAATCGCGATCGTACACGCGGCGCAGCTCAGCCTCCCGCCCGCAGGTTCGGCAAACGAGCACGCGAAATGGCTGCAGGTTAGCAGCGGTCGGTGCCAGCCGGGCAGCTTCCAGGATGCGATCAAGCTTTTCCTGGGGAACGGGGTCGGGGCGGTAGGCGCGCACGCTGGCGCGCACCTTGATCAGCTCGTAGAATTCCATCAGGTTCTCTCCATGCGATAATCTCGATAGGTTTGTATTTCCACACAGATATCGCCCAGTACCAGGGCGTTTACACCCTGCAGGCTGGGCAGGGGGGTGAGAATGGCCACTATGTGCCGAGCAGGGTCGCTGGCGGTCACGATGCCCAATCCCAGGGTAAAACCCTCTTGGTCCTCGAAAGCCAGCAGGCGCCCGGGGGGAAAACCGGGCGTGGGAAACACCGGCAGAGCGTCCCAGGCAAGGTCGATTTCCCTGGCGCCGGCGAAATAACGGACGAAACGCCGCACCCGATAAGCCTGGCGCTCGCCCATTTCACGCCGGGAAACTGCCAAGGCAGGTTTCAAATCCAGCACCCGGCAGCGCTGACTGCCCCTCAAGGGCCGCAAGAAATCCTCCAGCTCCCCCTGGCGCTGGATAGCGATGACCCAGTTGGGTTTGAGCAGGTTGACCTTGGCCAGCTTGAGGGCGTAGCCTCCCCGGGCGGGGTCGAGGAAGCCGCTGGTGTCATACACGATGGCAGCCGCACCCAGCGCCCAGGCAGCCTCTACCAGCCGCACAGCACCAACCAGCACCGGCAGCATGTACCCG
The DNA here is from genome assembly GCA_028687395.1 of Anaerolineales bacterium. Lineage (GTDB taxonomy): Bacteria > Chloroflexota > Anaerolineae > Anaerolineales > UBA4823 > JAQUAE01. The sequence continues at coordinate 3,420 of JAQUAE010000281.1, forward strand.
CTCGGTGTGACCGAGCCGATGAACATGCGCCGGGTGGCAACCCTGTCAGGATGCTGCACTTCGTCAGCCGTGTACAAGGCCAGCGAGATGGTGGCGGGAGGTCCAAGCCGGCTTTGCCCCGGG
>JAQUAE010000282.1 GCA_028687395.1 Anaerolineales bacterium
ATCAACCTCGACCGGGTCGACCAGCCGGACCTGGGTTACTTCGTGGAGGTGAAGAGCCGCACGTAGAGCCTGCGCGACGCCGAGAACAAGGCCACGCTGGCCACCGAATTGCTCGCCTTCCTGGGCGTCCCGCTGCAGAAGACTGTCGCGCAGGATTACGTCGAGATCGCCGAAGACCAGCCTCCAGGCGGATAGGTACCCTGCTGATGAATTCCCCCCTCGACCAGGCGGTACACCTGGCGCGCCAGACCGGCCAGCGCCTGCTGGATTATTACCACGAGCCGAGCCTGGCTGCCAGGCGCAAGCCGGATCGTTCGTGGGTCACCGAAGCCGACCTCCTGGCTGACGAGTGGATCGCCCGCAGCCTGCAGGAACGCTTCCCCAGCGATTTCATCTTGAGCGAGGAGAACCACCCCACCAGCCCCGTAGCTATCGAGGGGGGTGGGTGGATCATCGACCCCATCGACGGCACGACCAACTTCATGTTGGGCCTGCCCTACTGGGGGGTGCTGGTCACCTACCTGTGGGACGGCCTCCCCCAAGCCACGGCCCAATATTTCCCCGTCTTGGAGGAGCTGTACTGTGCGTCAGAAGGGGGCGGGGCGACGCTCAACGCCAGGCCTATCCAGGTCGAGCAGCTCATCCCCGATCGGGGCTTATCCGTGTTTGCGTGCTGTTCGCGCACCTACAAGCGCTACACCGTGACCATACCCTACAAGGCGCGCATCTTTGGCTCAGCGGGTTATTCGATGTGCAGCGTCGCTCGCGGTGTAGCGCGCCTGGGCTTCGAAGCACGGGCCAAGATCTGGGATCTCGCTGGCGCATGGCTGCTGGTTCAGGAAGCGGGAGGCGAGATCGGCCTCCTGGAAGATGGCGCCCCGTTCCCGCTGGCTGGGGGAGCAAACTACACCGAGATCAATTACGCTGTGCTGGCAGGCGCCTCCCTCGAGACGCTACAACGGGCGCGCCGGCAAATCCTCCCCAAGGCGCAAACCGCTTGAGTCGCTAGGCCTTGCACACCGGCTGTCTGATCACGGTCTTTAGTTTTTCGGGGGGCGTGCGCCGCGGATCGCCCAGGTAGATCTCGTGGTGCTTGCCGTCGAGAATGTACCCCTGCTCCTGGATGAAGGCGTGCATGTTGGCTATGGTCGCGCCTTCATCAGAATAGGCGCCCAGGTACATCGTCTGCACGGCGGTGCCCTCGTCGTAGGGGCTCAAGCGCACCGCCTCCACGTTGGTCAAGCCCTTTTTCTTTATTACGCCCTGGCGCGCTTGGGCAACCATCTCTTGGGTGACCACCTGCGGCTGCATGATCATCATCGTCCAGTTCCACGCCTCTTTGGGGCTGGTGAGCCAGTCAGCCATGTTGTCCATGTACCACAGCCCTTCGAGAGGGGGAACACTGTATTCCACCCCCTGCGGTTTGAGCATGAATTTAATTGTGTATGCCAGGCTGTACAGGGCATTGCAGGCTGCCTGGTAATCTGGATTATCTTTCGGGTAACCATGCCCATCGATCATCAAGAAGCTCATGACCGGCACGTCCACGAAGACAAACTGGCCCACCTTGGGGAAATATAGCGCTTTCAAGTCCTTCTTGTAATCAAACTTTGCCATGCGAGCCTCCACGATGTTTGGATGGCGAGATTCCGCCGGAAGATATCAGCCCGATCCCCCACCCATACTCGAAAAATTAAACGCCGATGGCCTGGCGCACCGTCTCCACCAGCCGCCGCGCTCTCTGGGGGGCGTCGCCGATGTGGCGGCTGGCGTCCAGGAGGGCGTCCAACTCGCCCGCGGCAAGGTACTTCACAATCTGCGGGTCATTGGAGATCAGGGCACCCAAGGGGTTAGGGTCGCCCGACTGGACCGCCTTCCAGGCGCTGAGCGAGTGCTGACGCAGGCGTTCGTGCATCTCCTGCCGGTCGGCCCCCCGCTTTGTCGCCGCCAGCAGCACTCGCTCGGTGGCTGCAAAGGGCGTGTACGCCCCCAGGTTACGGGCGATGGCCTCCTGGTTCACCTGCAAGCCGACCAGGATATGGCGGGCGGTCGTCAGGAGCTCGTCACAGATCAGGAACATCTCGGGCAACAAGGTGCGCCGGTTGGCGGAATCGTCGAGGGTGATCTCGAGCAAGGAGTGCGCCGCGTTATCCCAGGCGAGGCGCGGCATCTGCGCCAGGGCGCGTCCCAGCGAATCGATCTTCTCGGCATTGATCGGGTTGCGTTTGAAAGGCATGGCTGACGAGCCGACCTGCAGCGGCCCGAACGGCTCGGCCAATTCCCCGATGGGCGGCGATTGCAGTATGCGCAGGTCGAAGGCGAACTTGTACAGGCTCGCCCCCAAGCCGGCCAGCGCGCTGGCCACCTGGTAGTCCTGCTTGCGCGGGTAAATTTGGGTGGTGATGGGGAAGAAAGGCAGCTCGAGGCGCGCCGAGAGGCGCTTTTCGAACTCGTCCAGCCGCTCGACGCCGAGCAGGTCGGCGTAGGAGGCGTTCGTCCCCACCGCGCCTTTGAAGCCTTTGCCGCGCAGGCCGTCTCGCAGTGGCGCCAGTTGCTGCCAGTCGCCGAAGATATCCTGCAACAGACCAGCCAGGCGGTATCCCAGCGTGGTTGGCTCGGCGGGTTGCAGGTGGGTGAAGGCAATCACCGGCAGGTCGGCGTAGGTTTCGACGCTGCGGCAGAGCGCTTCCATGAGCGCCACCGACCGGGTGAGAATCAGCCCAAGCGCTTCCCTGACCCTCAAGGCGTCGGCATTATCCTTGATATCCATCGAGGTGGCGCCGAGGTGGATCACGCCGCCGCCCAAAGGGCATTGTTCGGCGTAGGCTTTGACCTCAGCCATCAGGTCGTGGTGAATCTGGCTTTCGATCTGCAGCGCCCGTTCGATATCCACGTCTTCCACGCGCCGGCGCAGGTCGTCCACCTGTTCGGAACTCACCAACCCGAACTCAGACTGGACTTCAGCCAGCGCCAGCCATAAGCGTCGCCAGATGAGGCGCTTGCGTTTCTCGCTCCACAGGGCGCGCATCTCCTGACTGCCATAGCGCCAGGTAAAGGGTGACAGGTAAGTCTCGTGTGTGGTTTCCATGGTAGCACTTGAATTATACAATCGATGTTGAAGTTACGCGGTTGAGCGTGAAAGTGGGGGTCTGCGTAAGTTCTACGATGTTAAGAAACGCATAACAAATCCGATAATTTCAATTGCATTTCCATTTGTTGGTGGCTATAATGTCTGCAACCTGTCAGGCACATCATTCTTCAGGGAAAAAGAAACTGGACAACCAGCAAGTCGCTTCAAACCCGCCCACAAAACTAATCAAGGGGACCACCCAACCGCTCGACCCCGGCACGCTCCTGGTCAATCGCTACCAGATTCAGGACGTGATTGGCATTGGTGGGATGGGTGCGGTGTATCGCGCCAGGGACATGCACTTTCCCAACGTCACCAAGATCGTGGCGGTCAAGGAGATGGTCAACCAGGCGCGCGACCCGGTGATTCGCAGCGCGATTGTGAAGAACTTCGAGCGCGAAGCCA
>JAQUAE010000283.1 GCA_028687395.1 Anaerolineales bacterium
TGCCCAGGGAGACGATCCAGAAGGAGACGTAGTTGATGGGTTGCGCCCAGCGCCAGATGGGCAGCACGGCGCCGAAGTAGCAGATGATCACCACCATCAGGCTGCCGATGAAGCGCGCCAGGGTGACTGCCAGGAAGAGGGTCGGGCTGGGGTCGCCGCCAGCGGTGCCGTACAGGGAGGCGAAGAAGCCTTTCACCGCCGGCAAGGTACCCAGCCAGATGCCCACGAACGCCAGCACGACCGTGATCACGCTGGTCAGGACGATGTCCTGTTTCATCTTATAGGTCATGTGTCCTGCCAGCAAGCCGACCAGGATGACGAAGATTACCCCCAGGGGGACGGCCGGATTGGTGAGCAGGTTGAAGCCCACCTGGATGCCAAACGAGCCCATGATCAGCCACAGGTAGAAGTAGATGAAGGTGATCAGGATCATCCGTGATCGCGGGGAAACCAGGCGGTAACTGAGGGCGCCGAAGCTCTGCCCCTCTTCGCGCACGCCCATGATGATGCTGCTGTAATCCTGCACCCAGCCGATGAAGAAGGTGCCCAGCACGATCCACAACAGGGCGGGCAGCCAGCCCCACTGAACAGCGACGATGGGTCCCAGGATGGGTCCCAGGGCGGCGATGGATTTGAATTGGTAGCCGAAAAGCACGTTGCGATTAGCCGGGGTGAAATCCACACCGTCCATGAACATCTTGGCGGGAGTGGCTTTCTTCGGGTCGGGTCGGAGGACATTGGCGTTGATGGACTTGGCGTAGACCCCGTAGCCGATTGCAATCGCCACCACGCCTATGACCAGAGCCAGAATCGAACTCATCGTTTCCTCCTATTCACTAAGTACAAATGAAAATTGATTTCGCCGATTGCCGAACCGTGGTTAAGTCGTTAATCGCTCGATAGCCACCTCCTTTCCAAAAAAAACGCGGGCGCCTGGCTGTCCATTCTGTTCCCCGCTTTGGTGAATGCTCGTGAAGCCCGCGAAAGACAAAAACCGCTGTACCGATGCCCCTCGAGTTGTTCGAGGCGGATCCTGGTACAGCGGTATTGGATTTCCACCAGCCAATAGTTCCATCGATTCCCCTGGGCGGTAAAACAGTAACCGCTACTCTCTAGGTCGATGCGGCGTCTGCCAGCGGCGCGCCTTGCGATGATGTTGGCGTAATGTCGGGTGGTTGAGGGATACCTGCTCGTTCCTAACGTTAGCTCACCGCGATGGTTATGCTTACGAAACGAGTATTACGATTATAGCCCTCCAACCTGCGCGCTTCAAATGCAGAAAATCTCTGAGCGGAGTGACATTTGTCATATAATATGTGTGATAAATAGAACGATGCTGTTATTTATATTCGGGGAATGCCGGCGCGTGACTGGCATGCGCCCTCCGCTCTCACAAAGTATAACACTGCCGCGGAAGGCAAGATACTCTTCTGAGGGCATTTGCGTCGGAACCGGCCGGATCGAATGGAGGCAAGCGTGAGCACACCAGTGATGATTTTGCTCGTCGGGTTTCTCTTCATCGTCTTCTTTGGCGGCTTCTCGTTGTTGAGGCGGGAAGGGTTGTCCATGCGCTTTGCGATCGAAGCGTTGCTGGTCACCTTCCTGGTCAGCGGATTGACCTGGGCTTTGCGCCTCACGCTGCACCCGGTTATCTTCCTGGGCGTGCTTTATTTGCTCACCCTGCGCGTGCGCCTGCTGGTGGACGCCGGCAACCTCTACGCCCGTCGCGGTCGTTACGACCTGGCGGCGCGCTTCTACCAGCTTGCCGGCAATGCCGGGGCGGACCAGAGCAGCCGCATGATCGTCTTGCTCAACCGCCACACCCTCACCTTGCAGGAGGGCGACCTGGATGGTGCCATCGCGGGCTTCAAGGCGCTCCTGGAGGAGGCCGGGCGGGGTTACCTGGGTTTGAAATACGAGGCGGCGGCGCATTACAATCTGGGCGTGGCTTACCGGCGCAAAGGAGCGGCAGCTCAGGCAATCGCCGAATTCAACGCCGCCATCGATAGCCTGCCCAGCTCATTGTACGCCCAGCGGGCGGAAGCCGCTCTCAACCAGATGCACCAGCCAGACACATCCAGCCAGAACGCAGCCGAAGGGGGCGAAGGCTAAGCCCGCCTGGGAGCAAAACGGGCGCGCTTAAAATCGTGCTATACTTGCCTGCGAGGGGGAACGCCAACAGCGATGAAGCGCAAGGCACGCCGGAATCATGAACGATTCATCATTCCACACCTGGAGGTGGCCATGGATGCCAATGAGATCATGCACGATCTCGAAAAGTCGATGAAGCCTTATAAAGAGGGGTTTGAACGCTTTCCGCGCTTACCACAGGAAGGCTGGACGCGCCGGAGAATAATACAGGAGATGGAGAATTTCTACCACCAGGAAGAGCCGCGCTGGAAGAGAGGCTATGCCTCCGGCGCGGTCTACCACGGCGACGGGGAACATATTGCCTTCCAGAACCAGGTCTATGGCATCAACTCGCAAAGCAACCCCTTGCACATGGACCTGTGGCCCAGCACGCTCAAGTTCGAAGCCGAGATCGTCTCGATGACCGCTCACATGCTGGGTTCGGGGAAGACGCCCGACGAGATCGTGGGCGCGGTCTCCTCCGGTGGGACGGAGAGCATCCTGCTGGCGATGAAGACCTACCGGGATTGGGCGCGGGATAAGAAGGGCATCACCCAGCCCGAGCTGATTGCCCCTGTGACCGCCCACGCTGCCTTCGACAAAGCAGCGCAGTATTTTGGGATGAAAATCATCCGCACTTCCATCGGGGAGGATTTTCGGGCGGACGTGAAGGCGGTCGAGGCGGCCATCACGCCCAACACCATCGCCCTGGTCGGCTCCGCCCCGCCTTTCCCGCATGGGGTCGTCGACCCGATCGAGGAGCTCTCCGAGCTGGCGCGCCAGCATGGCATTGGCTTCCACACCGACGCCTGCCTGGGAGGCTTCTTGCTCCCCTGGGTGGAAAAGCTGGGCTACCCGGTGCCCGTCTTCGACTTCCGCCTCCCGGGTGTCACTTCTATGTCCGCCGATACGCATAAATACGGCTATGCGGCCAAGGGCACCTCGGTGGTGTTATACCGCGGCAAAGAGCTGCGCCATTACCAGTTCTACGCTAATACCGAGTGGCCGGGCGGCATCTACCTCTCACCTACGCTGGCGGGCAGCCGCCCGGGCGGGCTGAGCGCGGCGTGCTGGGCGGCCATGGTTTCGATGGGCGAGCAAGGCTATCTGGATGCCGCCAGGCGCATCATGGAGACCGCCAGCATGCTGAAGCGGGAGATTGCCGCCATCCCTGAACTGCGCATCCTCGGAGAGCCGCTCTTCGTGATCGCCTTCACCTCGCCCGAATTGGACATCTACGCCATCGCCGACGTGATGACCAGCAAAGGTTGGAGCCTGAATGGCCTGCAACTGCCTCCCGCGCTGCACCTGGCGGTGACCCTGCGCCACACCCAGCCCGGCCACGCCGAGCGCTTCATCCAGGACCTGAAGGA
>JAQUAE010000284.1 GCA_028687395.1 Anaerolineales bacterium
GCAGTTGAATTTCTGGGTGAACACGCGCATTGCCTCACAGCAGCCGGAGGGCAGCGTGACGGGGGTGGTGTTGGGTTTCACGCTGATGTTGATGCCCCAGGCAGCCATCGCCCAATCGATTGCCATCGCCGCCTTGCCCACCCTCTCTGCCCAGTACGCGCTGGGCAAGCTGAACGAGCTGCGCGCCTCGCTGGCGGCCAGCCTGCGCGGCGTGCTGCTGCTCTCGGTGCCCGCCTCGCTGGGTTTGATCCTGCTGCGCTACCCCCTGGTGACGGCGCTGTACCAGCGGGGTGAATTCGACGCCCATTCCACCGAGCTGGTCGCCTGGGCGCTGATGTGGTACTCAGCCGGACTGGTGGGACACTGCGTGGTGGAGATCATGGCGCGCGCCTTTTACGCCATGCACGACACGCGCACGCCGGTGGCGGTTGGGGCGCTGGCGATGAGCATGAACGTCGCTTTCAGCTACCTCTTCTCGGGATGGTTCGCGCGGGTGGGGTGGGCGCCGCACGGCGGGCTGGCGCTGGCCAACTCGCTGGCCACGGCTTTGGAGATGGCGGGGTTGCTCTACCTGATGCGCCGCAAGCTGGGTGGCTTAGAAGGGGGCAGGATTTTACAGGCGGTCCTGTATGCCGGGGTGGGGACGCTGGTCATGGGTCTGCTCATCTGGTTGTTCCAGGCCTCCGCTCACGAGCTGCCTGCCTGGCTGGAGGCTTCCTTGGGAATCGTGCTGGGTGGGGGGATTTACGCTGTGGCGCTGCTGGTTATGGGCGTGGCCGAGGTGCGGGCGGTGCAGGGGTTGCTGCGGCGCGCCTTGTTCCCTTCACGCCGTGCTTAAGCCGCGCCCCACAACGCCCAGGAAAGCTGGGCAATCACCAGGCCGAGAATCACACCCGCCAGGGCTTCCAGCGGGGTGTGCCCCAACACCTCACGCAACTGCTCCCCCTTCAAGGGATGGCCGCTGGTCAGGTCGTCGATCATGGCGTTGATCATCTCGGCGTGTAAGCCCGCCTGGCGGCGGATGCCGGTGGCGTCGTAGATGACGATGATGGCCAGGGTGGCGGCCAGGGCGAAGCCAGGGCTGTCGAAGCCCCAGAACAGGCCGGCGGCGTGGGCGACGCCGGTGACCAGGGCGGAGTGCGAGCTGGGCATGCCACCGGCGCGGAAGAGCAACACCCAGTTCCAGCGCCGGGTGGAGAGGTATTCCAGAGGGACCTTAACCGTCTGGGCGATTCCCCAGGCAATCAAGCCGGCGAGCAGGGGGTAATTGGTGAGGATCCTGGCCAATTCCATGGTTTTTATTCCGCAGGGGTGTAGGGGAGCAGGTCTTCCCCGGAGAGCTGTTTAACCTTCAACTCGGCCTGGTCGAGCAGTTGGGCGCAGCGGCGCGCCAGGGCCTGACCGCGCTCGTACAGGGCGAGGGAGACCTCCAGGTTGTGCTCGCCCGATTCCAGCCTGGCGACGATCGCCTCGAATTCAGCGAAGGCCTGTTCGAAGGTCAGCTCCTCGACGGGGTGCTCGTCAGAGGGCGCAGGTTGTGGGGAGGCGCTCATGGGTCACATCTCCTGGTTTTCGGAAGCTCGCGAGGGGCGCGGGTGCAGGAAGGCGTGCAGCGGGGCGCTATCCGGCAGGAGGCGCGCCGCCAGCGTGTCGAATTCCAGGCGGGAGAGCTCGTGGGCTTCCATAAAGCCTTCGATCTCGCTTTCCGCCTGGTTGAGGTAAGCGTGGTGGATGGCGTTCAGCCGCGCCCGGTTGGCAACCAGGGCGGCAGCGCCAACGACCACCAGGCCGGCAAATAGAGCCACGATAAAAGCCTGGATCAGGTTGATCGCCTGCAGGGCGAGCAGGAGCAGGGCGATGATTAGCGCCGGAATCCCGCCGAGCAGGACGCTCAAACCGAAGGACTGCTCTGCGCCGTTAGCTCCGGCAAGGCGCAGTTTTTCGTTCAAACCCTCGGCAAACTGGTTGAGCTCCTCCAGGTGCGGGCGGTTGGGTGTGGTTTCGATCATCGGCATGCTTTCCGGTGGTGGTCGCACAGGTCGGTCTGGCGCATCAAGGCGCCCCGGGCGCGGGCTTGGCTTTGCCTTTCACCTGGGCTTCGAAGGTCCCGTCGCTCACCTGGATGTTGATCTCCTCGCCGGGGAGCGCCTGGCTGCGCTGCCGCACCAGGCTGCCGTCCTGCTTGGTCACCAGTGCAAAGCCGCGGTCGAGGATGGCCTGCACGTTCAAGGCGGCCAGGCGGTGCTGCAAGCCCGCCAGGCGGGCGCGCTGCAGTTGCACGGCATGGTCGCAGAGCAGGCTGGCGCGGCGGGCAAGCTCATCGGCGCGCTGGCGGGCGTTGCGGATGTGCGCTGCGGGCGAGCTCAAGCGCAGGTGGGTGTGCAGGCTGCTCAGCGCCGAGCGGCGAGTCCCCAATTGGCGAGTGACGGCGCGCCCCAGGGTGCCTTGCGCTTCGACCAGGGTTTCGAGCAGGTCGCTCTTATTGGGCGTGGCCAGCTCGGCGGCGGCGGTCGGGGTGGGGGCGCGCAGGTCGCTGGCAAAATCGGCGATGGTGAAGTCGGTCTCGTGACCCACGCCGGTGATCACCGGGACGGCGCAGGCAACGATCGCCCGGGCAACCCCCTCGTCGTTGAAGGCCCACAGGTCCTCGATCGAGCCGCCGCCGCGGGCGACTAAAATCACGTCGGGTCCGGCGAGGCGCTCCAGGTCCCTCAAGGCAGCGACGATGGCGGCGGGCGCCTCCGCGCCCTGCACCGGAGTGGGCGCCAGAACCACCTCGGCCAGCGGGTAGCGGCGCTGCAGGGTGTTGAGGATATCACGCCAGGCTGCCCCGCTGGGCGAGGTGACCACGCCAATGCGCCGCGGCCAGGTCGGGATGGGCCGCTTGCGTTCCGGCGCGAAGAGACCCTCGGCCTCCAGCCGGGCTTTCAATTCCAGGAAGCGCTGGTAGAGCAAGCCTGCGCCCGCCGGGCGAATCTGGTCGGCGTAGAGCTGGTATTGCCCGCCGGCTTCGTAGATGCTCAGGTTGCCGTGCACCTCGGCAGCGTCGCCGTCGGCCGGCAGCCGCTCCTGCAGCCGCACCGAGCTGCGCCACATCACGCAGCGCAGGGCTGCCGAGGCGTCCTTCAAGGTGAAGTACAGGTGCCCGGATGCCGGGCGGGAAAGGTTGGATACCTCTCCCAGCACCCACACGTCCTGCAAGGCGTCGTTCTGCTCGATGTAATTGCGCAGATAGACGGTCAGATCGCTGACCGTCCAGGTGGGGGCTTCGAACAGGGGTAATTGCGCCATGGGGTGCTGGTTTCCACGTGAGTGCGTGCGAAAAAGTAGGATACCGCCGATTAGGTGGGTTGTCAACTATTCCGCAATAGCTGTTATTTAAACTTCAAAAGTGAACCGTTTAAAGCTGAAAAGTGAACTCTAGATCATGCGCTTCAAACAAGGATTTAAAGCTGAAAAGTGAACTGATCATGGTAGATTTCTCACCAAAAAGAGGCTA
>JAQUAE010000285.1 GCA_028687395.1 Anaerolineales bacterium
ACGAAACGCTCGTCGCCAGTCAGCTTGACCATGCCCTGGGCGGTCTTATCGTTCAAGCCGATGTTCAACACGGTGTCCATCATGCCGGGCATGGAGAACTTGGCGCCCGAGCGGCAGGAGACCAGCAAGGGGTTGTTCGGGTCGCCGAACTTCTTGCTGGTTTCCTTCTCGATCTGCTTGAGCGCAGATAGTTCCTGGTCCCACATGCCAGCGGGGAACTTTTCTCCCGCGGCCAGGTAAGCGTTGCACGCCTCAGTGGTGACGGTAAATCCTGGCGGCACGGGCACCCCAATGCGGGTCATGTCTGCCAGATTAGCGCCCTTACCGCCTAACAAAGCGCGCACATCCTCCCACTTGCCCCCCACGTATTTCTCTGCCTGGTTTACCTCGTTAAACAGGTAAACCCATTTCTTTCCAGCCATAGTAACCTCCAGGTGAATATAGTAGGACTTACGCAGTTGGGGGGACTTTCACGCTCAACTGCGTAACTTCTATATAGTTAAAATAATGGCAAACCAACCGTATAGTTTACCATAGGGGGCAGAAGTTACCGGTGGGTTTTATTCAGCAGGGCGGCGTTTCAGGGTTTCGGCCAGCGCGGCGGCATCCAACCCAGCCCCCAACTGGTGGAAGACCAGGTTTGCCTGCTGGGCGAAGGTGCGCCCCGCCTCCCCCATGCCCTGCTCAAAAGCCAGGCGGGCTTGCGCCAGGGCAGTGCGGCCCTGCTCCAGGGGACAATCCACGCTTTCCAGTACCACGGCGCTCTCGTTCAACCAGCGTTCAGCCTGGGCAAGCTCGCCTCGTGCCGCGCACACCTCGCCCATCAAGCGCAGCCAGCGCCCATAGGTGGGGGAGGTCACCTGGCTCGGCTCACTTTTGCCTTTGAACAGCTCGCCCGCTGTTCGCGCCCAGTGCAACGCTTCCTCCGCCTCGGCGAAGCCCAGGCGCGCTGACACGTTCAACAAGCAGGCTTCGACCTGGCCGCTGGTGTGACCCAAGCCGCGGAAGACCTCGAAAAGGCGTTCGCCAAGCTTGCAGGCCTGGCGCCCATCTCCCCTCGCCAGCTTCAGGCGGGCGAAGCCGAGCAGGCTAAGCGACGTCCCCTCCCGCAGGCCCAGCTTCTTGGCGAGGGCCAGGGCCTCTTCGAAGGCTTGCTCCGCGCCGGCTAAGTCCCCCTGTTCCAGCCGGCAAGCGCCCAGCAGCACCAGGGAGTCCAGGCGCACATCCGAAGCTTCTTCGGGTTGGGTGAGCTGCAGGCTGGCGTTCAGGTGAGCCATGCCAGCCAGCCAATCGCCGCGTTGCCAGGCCCACTCGCCGAGCAGGTTGTGAATTTCAGCGGCTGCCTGGGAATCGGCGCTCTCCACGTACCCCGCCAGGCTCTTGCGCAGCAGGGCGCCTCCCTTGGCAGGCGCGCCCCTGGCCAGGTAGAGGCGGCCCAGGCGGGCGAAGATGTGCGCAGATTGGCATGGATGGGCGGCAGAATCTACCAGCGCCAGGGCCTCGGTCCACAGGGTGATGGCTGCATCCAGGTCGCCGGCTTGCTCGCAGCGCGCCGCCATGCCGGAAAGCGCCTGGAGGCGCGCCGCGTTGCTGGCTGGTGGCGCAGCGCCTGGCTCGCTCTCTCTATCTCCCTCAGGCACCAGGCCGGCTTTCATCCCGTCCTGGGCGGCCGGTTGGGGCTTTCCAGGCTGGCGGCCGCTCTCGCCCCCGGAAAGGGTGGCTGTATCCAGCTTGCCCTGCAACACGCGGCTGGTCTCCTCGGCATCTGGGGCTTCGGGAGGCAGCACCTCCAGCGCCGAGCGAAAGTAGCCCGCGGCTGTGGGGTAATCCTGAGCCAGGAGCGCCAGGTCGCCCAGCCCGGCGTACACCTGCAACGCTTGCTGCGGGGTGTGCTCCACGATGGGCATCAAGGCCAGGGCTTCGCGGAAATACTTACGCGCCTGCTCATTGATGAAGCGCGAAGCTGCCTTCTGCCCGGCCAGGATGAGGTAGTGGAAAGCCTTGTCCAGCTTGGCGCTCCAGGAATAGTGACGGGTAAGCAGCTCGATATGCTCATTCAAGCGGTCGGCGTGCAGGGCTTCGAGGGCGTCCCCAATTTGCCCATGCAGGTGGCTGCGCTCGCGTTTTAACATCGTGCTGTAAATCACCTCCGACATGAGCACATGCCGGAAGCCATACTCCCCGTGGGGGCTCTTCGAGGTAGGCAGCAGAAATTCGCGCCCCACCAGCTCGTCCAGCGCCTGGCGCAGGCTGGTCGGGTCCTCGCTACCCGGCAACCGGCGCAGCAATTCCAGGGTGAAATGTTGCCCAATGGTCGAAGCGACCTGCAATAGGCGCCGCTGCTCCGCTGACAACTGGTCGAAGCGAGCCAGGATCAGCCCTTGCAGCGAGGCGGGCACTGCCAGCGCGCCGAGATCCACGCCGCTTGCGCTGTCCTGGGCTGCCCCGGCGTGAGACGATCCGCGCTCGTCCAGGATGGTGTGCAGCATCTCCTCCAGGTAGAGGGGGATGCCTCCCGACCTGTCCAGGATTTGTTGCGCCAACCCTGTGGGGATTTTTATCCCTGCCGTCAAGTAAGCAAGCAGGTCGCGGCTCTTTGCCAGGGGCAGCGGCTGCAATTCGATCCGCCGGAAGCGCTGGTCCAACGCTGCGCTGGCCCATTCCACCAGGCTGCCCAGGCGCCCGTTTTGGATTGGCCGGCACACCGCCAGGATCAGCACAGGCGCCTGGGCGATTCCCTCGAGCAGGGTATGCAGCAGATCCAGGGAGGCTTCGTCAGCCCAGTGCAGGTCTTCCAGGACGAGTAACAGGGGGCGGCGCCGGGCGCCCTGTAACAGGAATTCCTGGACGCTGCTCAGCAAGCCAGCGCGCAGAGAGCCGGCTTCCATGTGGGCCAGGCGGCCAGCCGCCTCCGGGCTGGAGATCGGCAGGGAGAGCAGGGTCTCCAGGTAGGGCAGGCGCTCGGCCGCGCCCTCACCCAACAGGCGGTCGCACACGGCTTGCAGCTTTTGCCTGGTCTCGCTCTCGGGCGTTTCAGGCGTGACATTCAGGGCGTCGCGCAGCAGGTCCTGGAAGAGCCAGTACGACACCGTGCGCCGGTAGGTGAGCGTGTGCCCTTCGAGGCAGGTCACCCGCTCGCCATCCAGCTCGGCCATCAGCTCGGCGGCCAGGCGGCTCTTGCCGATGCCGGCTTCACCGCTGATAAGGATAAAGCCTCCGCGTTTCTCCACAGCCAACCGATTTACCCAGCCGCGCAGTTGCCCCAGCTCGGCGTCGCGGCCGATCAGCGGGGCGTGTATCCCGGTGGGATTGCGGCGTTTCTTGGGGCGCTCGCGCAAGCCGACCACGCGGTAAAGGGCGAGGCTGCGCGGCGAGCCCCTCAAGCGAATGTCGGGCATGGCTTCGAAATCGAACACCCCCCTGGTCTCCTGGAACACCTCTGCGCTGGTCAGGATTGCCCCGGGCGGCGCGGCTTCCTCCAGGCGGTGAGCCAGGTT
>JAQUAE010000286.1 GCA_028687395.1 Anaerolineales bacterium
CCTTGGCCTGGCCAGCCGCGGCGGTTTTCCTGACCTGTCGCTTTGCTTTCTTTGCCATAATGTACTCCTCGACCCATAATTATAAACGCGTTTAACCCCCACTTTGCAATTGGGCTTTGATCACGATGCGCTGGCTGTCCACCATGTAGGGATAACAGGATATCAGCGTAACCAGGGGATCGGTGGAGGGCGCCATGACCTCCACATCGATCGGTTCGACGATGAGCGTCTCGGAGACTACGTAGGTGTAGGCGCGCTGGTTGGTGAACAGGATGACCTGGTCGCCCACCTCGAGCTTATCCAGGTCGCGGAAGATCTCGCCGAAGATATCGTTATGCGCCGAGAGCACCACGTTGCCCGGCTTGCCGGGATCCCCGGTGCCTGCATGCTGGCCCACGCCCTTCTTGAGCTGCTCCCAGCCGTCCCCCTGGACGACCGGGGCGTCCACGTGGATGGCTGGAATCTGGATGCGGGTGGCCTGCTCCGGTCCAGGCGTGGGCAGCGGGATGCTGGCCAGGGATTGCACCAGCGGCCGCAGGTGCTCGGGAATCTCCGCCTCGTTAGGCCGCGATCCGCCGGGGGCGTTGGGTGGGGTGTGGCCGGAGGGCAGCACCACCGCCATGATCAACGGCGTGGGCGTCAGCGTGGGCTGCTCCAGGGCGGTGATCACCTCCCGGTTCAGCTCGCGGATCAGGCTCAGGCCGTTGAAGATGACGAAGATGAAGCCCAGCACGGCGCTGACTTCCACCACCAGCAGGAAGAAGTCGAGGATGCGCCTTGGGCGCGAGCGTTTGCTCGCCCCGCGGCCTTCCTCCTCTTCGTCCAGGTCGTCGAGTGGGCTGGTGTGCAGCGCGTCCAGCGAGGTTGGGCTGGCTTCGGGGGTGACCATCACCACCCGACCGCTGCGCCGGAAGCGCTCCAGCCGCTCCTGGCGGGCAGCGCGGCGCCGCTCGACCAGCATCCAGCGCAAGTCGTTCTCGGAGAGATTCTCGACCCTTCGTCTTCTAGACACGCCCGCGATTATACCTTGTCAACCGGCTGGCGGCAGGGTGGGCGGCTCAACTCGCCTCCCCAGAAGCAGCGTGAATGCCCCCCTCAGTCAGGCTGCGCAGGTCGCCCAGCACAGCTTGAATCTCCTCCACCGTGACGGGGCGAGCCTCATCGCGGTGTTGCAGGGCGCCGGCCGCAGCCTTCTCCAGAGCCAGCGAGCGCACCGTCACGTCGCGCGCCAGAGCTTCCTTCACCAGTTGCGCCCCAGCGTTGTAACCGATGAGCGGGTTGAGGGCGGTGACGATGATGGCGTTTCTTTCCAGCCAGCTCTCAGCGCGCTGGCGGTCGGCCTGCAGCCCGAGCACGCAGCGCTCGGTGAAAGCGCGCAGCGCCCCGATCATCACCTGCATACTCTCGAAGAGGTTATGGGCGATGACGGGCATCATCACGTTCAGCTCCAACTGGCCAGCCTGGGCAGCCAGCGCCACGGTGTAATCACAACCCTGCACGTGAAACATGGCCATATTCACCATCTCAGCCATCGCCGGGTTGATCTTACCGGGCATGATGCTGGAGCCAGGCTGCACTGCGGGCATGATCAGCTCGCCCAGCCCGGTGGTCGGTCCGGAAGCGAGCAGGCGCAGGTCGTTGGCAATCTTGGTCAGGGTGATAGCCAGCGACCGCAGGGAGGCAGAAAACGCCGCCTGGTCACCCATCGACTGGGTCAGCTCGATCAGGTCTACGGCAGGCGCCAGGCGCAGGCCGGTGAGCTCGGAGAGGCGCTGCACCATGCGGGCGTGGTATTCCGGATGGGCGTTCAAGCCCGTCCCCACCGCCGTGCCGCCGATGCCCAGGCGGCGCAACCCTTCCCCCGCGTGGCGGATGCGCTCGATATCGCCCTCCACCGCCGCGGCGTAGGCGCCAAATTCCTGCCCCAGGCGGATGGGCACCGCATCCTGCAAATGGGTGCGCCCGCTCTTGACGATGTCGTCGAACTCCACCGCCTTCTGGCGCAGGGCTGCCGCCAGCGAACCGGCTGCCTCCAGCAGCTCGTCCAGCCGCCACAGGCACCCCAGGCGGATGGCAGTGGGGATGGTATCGTTGGTGGATTGCGCCATGTTGACGTGGTCGTTCGGGTGCACCAGGTACTCACCCAGCTCGCCGCCCAGCATTTCGGTCGCCCGGTTGGCAATCACTTCGTTGACGTTCATGTGATGGCTGGTCCCTGCGCCGGCCTGGAAGGGGTCGACCACGAATTGGGCGTCCCAGCGCCCTTCGATGACCTCTTGCGCGGCCTGGACGGTCACCTGGGCGCGCTCTTCATCTAACAAACCCAGGTCGCGGTTGACCTCGGCTGCGGCCCGCTTAATCACCGCCATCGACCAGATGAAAGCTCGCCAGGGCTTCAAACCGGAGACCGGGAAATTCAACATCGCCCGACGGGTTTGGATGCCATACAAGGCATCCGCCGGGACCTGCAACTCCCCCAATGAATCCTGTTCTACCCGGTACGTCGCTGCCATGCACACACCTCCAGAAGAGATATTTTCCTTTCCATGCCAGATTGCACGTTGCGCAGTCCTGATTGTAACATCCCCACCGCAAGGCCGACGGCAGCCAGGATGGTTGCCAAAACCTGGCGGGCATGGCATAATCCCCCCTATCCATGAATCGCTCCACAAGCGCTATAGTCCGTCGAGCCAACGCGCCATGTTGATTCACTCCGCCTCGCAACTGCTCACCCTGGCTGGAGGCCCCCAGCGCGGCAAGGACCTGGGCAGGTTAGGCCTGATTCCCAATGGGGCGCTGCTGCTCCGCGAGGGGCAGATCGTCGCGGTGGGCGCCACGGCGGACCTGCTCGAGGCCTACCCGAACGAAACCAGGTACGACGCCGGGGGAAAAGTGGTGCTGCCCGGTTTCGTCGACCCGCACACCCACCTGGTCTGGGCGGGAGACCGCGCCGCGGAGTTCGAGATGCGCCTGGAAGGCAAGACCTACCTGGAGATCCTGGCTGCGGGAGGCGGCATCCACGCCACCGTGCGCGCCACCTGCAGCGCCTCGTTGGAAAAGCTCCTGGACGAGACGCGGGCGCGCGCCCGTTCGATGTTCACCCACGGGACGACCACCGCGGAAGCTAAGAGCGGTTACGGGCTGCGCACCGCCACCGAGCTGCGCCTGCTGCTGGCCTTATTGCAACTGGAAGCGGAAGGCCCGCTGGAGCTGGCTATCACCTTCCTGGGCGCCCACGCCATCCCCCCGGAGTACAAGGAGCGCCCCGACGATTACACTGCCCTGGTGTGCGAGACCATGCTGCCTATCCTGAAGGACTGGTGGCCGCACCACGCCCCCTACCAGCGCATACCGTTCGTGGACGTGTTTTGCGATCAGGGCGCCTTCACCCTGGAACAATCCCGGCGCATCCTGGAGACCGCCCGGGGATTGGGCTTCCCGCTCAAGATACACGCCGACGAGTTTGCCAACCTGGGCGGCGCCAG
>JAQUAE010000287.1 GCA_028687395.1 Anaerolineales bacterium
GCAGGACCGCCTCGTGCACCGCCCGGCTCTCCACGCTGGTCACGCCATAGGGCACTGTGATCATCACCTTGGGGCGGAAAATGCGCATCGGTCCGCTCAACTTGCGCAGCAAGGCTTCCAGCATGTATTCGGTCACCTCATAATCGGCGACCACGCCGTTCTTGAGCGGGCGGGTGACCTCGATGGTATCCGGCACCTTGCCGAACATGTCCAGAGCTTCCTGGCCCCAGGCGACCATCTTCTGCTCTTCCACGATGATGGCTGCTATGGTTGGTTCCTCGAGCAGTACCTGGTCGTTCTCGGCGACGCGAATCATCATCGTACCAAGGTCGATTCCCAACTCCCGCGCCAGCATAGCCATAGTTAATCCGTTTCTTTCGAGCTGGTGTCAACCATGGCGCCGGGGCGTTTCGTGCGGTAGCGCTTCACTGCTTCGAGCCGCAGCGTGGAGCGGCGCAGCGCGGCTTCCATGGCCGTGTAGGCATCGCTTTCCTTTGGCGGACCTGCTTTAAGGTACTCCTCCGCCCGCTTGCGAGCTTCCTCAGCGCGCATGACGTTGATCTCTTCGACGCTCTCGGCTGCATCGGCCAGGATGGTTACCAGGTCGGGTTGCACCTCGATCACCCCGCCCGTCACCGTGAAGACGCGCTCTTCGTTCTGATAGCGCACCTTGAGGATGCCCAGCGAGAGCGTGGATAACAGCGGAGCGTGGTTGGGCAATATCCCCATCTCCCCACGCACGCCGGGGACGAGGACGATGTCCGCCTCACCCTCATAAACCAACCTGTCCTGGGACACGATTTCACATCTGATGGGCATAGTGGTTTATTGGCCTCAGGCCGCGATCAAGCGGCCATCTTCTCCGCTGTCTCGACCGCCTCCTCGATTGGTCCGACCATCATGAACGCCTGCTCAGGCAGATCATCGTACTGGCCATCCAGGATGGCCCGGAAGCCACGCACGGTTTCCTTCAACGGTACGTAGCGGCCTTCGCGCCCGGTGAACTGCTGGGCGACGTAGAAAGGTTGCGAGAAGAAGCGCTCGATCTTGCGCGCCCGTGAGACAGTCAGCTTATCCTCCTCGCTCAGCTCATCGATGCCCAGGATGGCGATGATATCCTGCAAGTCCTTGTAACGCTGCAGCACGCGCTGCACTTCGCGCGCCGTGGTGTAATGCTCCTCGCCCACGATTCCGGGGTCCAGGATGCGCGAGGTGGAAGCCAACGGGTCGACTGCCGGGTAGATGCCCTTCTCGGAGATAGAGCGTTCCAGGGCGATGGTGGCGTCCAGGTGGGTGAAGGTGGCCACCGGCGCGGGATCGGAATAATCGTCGGCGGGCACGTATACCGCCTGCATCGAAGTGATCGAGCCGTGGCGAGTGGAGGTGATGCGCTCCTGCAGCTCGCCCATCTCCGTTGCCAGCGTGGGCTGGTAACCGACTGCAGAGGGCATGCGCCCAAGCAAAGCAGAGACTTCCGAGCCCGACATGCTGAACCGGAAGATGTTATCGATGAAGAGCAGGACGTCCTTACCCAAATCGCGGAAGTATTCAGCCATGGCCAGCGCGGTGAGGCCGACTCGCAAGCGCGCTCCGGAGGGTTCATTCATCTGGCCGAAAACCATGACCGTGTCCTTCATCACCCCCGATTCGAGCATTTCACGGTAGAGCTGCGTGCCTTCACGCGTGCGCTCACCCACACCGGCAAACACGGAGTTGCCCTGGTGAACCGTGGCTATCGAGCGGATCAACTCCATGATGATCACGGTCTTACCCACACCAGCGCCGCCGAAGATGCCCGTCTTGCCGCCCCGGGTGAAGGGCGCAATCAGGTCGATGACTTTGATGCCGGTCTCGAAGACTTCCACTTTCGTGGATTGTTCGGAGAAATCCGGCGCGGCGCGATGGATGGGGTAATACTCCGAGGCTATCACCTCGCCCTTGCGGTCGATTGGCTCGCCCAGGACGTTGAACACGCGGCCGAGCGTCTGCGCGCCCACGGGCACCTTGATCGGCGCGCCGGTGCTCATCGCAGGGCGGCCGCGCTGCAACCCATCGGTGCTGTCCATGGCCACGCAGCGCACCCAGTCGTTTCCCAGGTGCTTCTGCACCTCCAGCACCAGGGGCGTCCCGCCATCGCGCTCCACCTTCAGCGCTTCGTAGATTTTCGGAAGAGATTCCGGCGGAAATTCCACGTCCACCACGCCGCCTAAAACCTGAACTACTCGACCTGACTCTCTTGCCATGCATGCCTCCAAAATAAACCTGATAATGACCTCTGCATCAGCGTGAGGAGACGCTCCGCGCCAGCGCTTCAACCCCGCCAGCGATATCCAACATCTCGTTGGTAATCGTCTGCTGGCGGGCCTTGTTGTATTCTAATGTCAGACCGTCAGCCAGATCGGTGGCGCTGTCGGTGGCATTCTTCATCGCCACCATGCGAGCGGCGTGCTCGCTGGCCAACGATTCCAGAATTGCCTGAAAGACCTGCAGCCCGACGAAGCGCGGTACGATCTCTTCCAGTATCTCCTCTTCGCTGGGTTCGTAAATGTAGGTCGCGGATACTAACTTCCTGGCTTCGCCATAGTCATCCACATGTTCCGCGGCCGAGGCGAACTCCAGGGGTAACAGTTTCTTGACCACCGGAACCTGCTTGACCATGTTCACGAAGTCGGTGTAGACCAGCGCAACCTGGTCGGCTTTCTGCTGGGTGAACTCTTCCACGGCGATCTTACCGATGGAAGCCACGTCAGCGTAGGTGGGCGCGGCGGGCAGGTTGCTGAACTCAGCGATGATGTTTGCCCTGCGGCGCAACATCAGGTCGCGCCCCTTGCGCCCGACGGTGAGATACCGGACGGGCACCGGCGAGTTGCTGAAATGATCCAGCACGAAGCGCACGATGTTGGTGTTATAAGCGCCTGCCAGGCCGCGATCGCCCGTGATCAGCACCACCAGGATGCTGCGCACTTCTGGGCGGGTAATCAGCAGGTGATGCATGTTCTGCCTGCCCGGCTGTCTGGCGATATGGGTCAACACGCGCCAGGCCTGGCGGGCGTATGGTCGTGTGTGCATCAAGGCCTGCATGGACTTGCGCACCTTGCTGGCGCTCACCGCCTGTAACGCCCGCGTCACCTGGGCAATGTTCTTTACACTGCGGATTCTGAGGCGTACTTCGCGTGCAGATGCCATAATCTTTACTACTGCCAGGTTACGTTGAACGCTTCGAGCGCGGCGGTTAATTTAGCCCGGGTTTCATCGCTGATGATGCGCTTCTGGGCAACGTCTTTGCCGATTTCGGGATTGGAAGCTTCGATGGATTTCAACAGATCCGCTTCCCAACGCTTCATTTGGTCCAGGGGAACCTTGTCCGTAAATCCCTGCGCACCGGCAAACAGGACGATCACCTGGTGCTCCAGCGACATCGGCTCGTACTGCGCCTGCTTCAGGATTTCCTGCAGGTGCAGGCCACGATTGAGCTGCGCCTGG
>JAQUAE010000288.1 GCA_028687395.1 Anaerolineales bacterium
TGCGCAGCCGCAGCTCCCTGCTTTGCGTGGGGCTGGATCCTCACCCGCAGGACCTTTCCGAACCCACACCGCAGGCAGCCCGGGATTACTGCCTGCGGCTGGTGCAGGCGACCGCCAGCCAGGCGGTCGCCTTCAAGCCGAATAGCGCCTTCTTCGAAATCTATGGCGCTGAGGGGTGGGCCGCCTTGAAAGAGGTCGTGACGGCTGCGGCGGAGTATGCCCCGGTCATCCTGGATGCCAAGCGCGGTGACATCCCCGACACCGCTCGCGCTTACGCCCAGGCGGCGCGCACCCTGGGCGCCCAGGCGATTACTGCCAGCCCTTACCTGGGCCGCGACTCGCTCTCGCCGTTCCTGGAGATGGAGGACTTCGGCGTGTTCCTGCTGTGCAAGACCTCCAACCCGGACGCCGGCGACCTGCAGGACCTGGCAGTGCTTACCCCGCGTGGCGGAGCCACTCTACTCTATGAGCACGTGGCGCGCCTGGCGCAGGACTGGAATCAGGCAGGCAACCTCGGATTGGTGGTCGGCGCCACTTATCCGCAGGCGCTGCGCCGGGTGCGCGCCGCAGCTCCCGATCTGTGGTTCCTCGTCCCGGGGGTAGGGGCACAGGGGGGGGGCCTATCCCAGGCGCTGCGGACAGGCTTGCGCGCCGATGGGATGGGCATGCTGGTTAACGTTTCCCGCGGCGTGGCCCGCTCGGCAGACCCCGCCGCGGCCGCCGAGGAGCTACGCCTGGCGATCAACGCCGTCCGAAACGAGCTGGCCGTCTCGTCCCCCGCGGCCCCGGCGGGGCACGGGCTGGCTCCTTCCCTGGCTGATTTGGCGGATGGATTGCTGGAGGCGGGATGCGTGCGCTTCGGGCAGTTCACCTTGAAATCCGGCCTGGAATCGCCGATCTACATCGACCTGCGCCGCCTGGTGGGATATCCGAATTTGCTGTCGCAGGCGGCTGTAGCATACTTGCCCATCCTGCGCGGGCTGCAGTTCGATCGCCTGGCGGCGCTGCCCTACGCCGCCCTGCCGCTGGCTGCGGCGATCAGCTTGCAGTCCGGCTGGCCCCTGGTCTACCCTCGTAAAGAAACCAAGGCGTACGGCACCAAGGCCGAGGTAGAGGGGGTATTCACCCCCGGCGAGCGCGTGGTGGTCATCGACGACCTGGCCACCACCGGCGGCTCCAAGTTCGAAGCCATTGAGAAGTTAACCTCTGCCGGGCTGTTGGTGAGTGACGTGGTGGTCCTGATCGACCGCCAGGCCGGCGCGGCGCAAGCTTTGAGCCAGGCGGGTTACCGCATGCATGCCGCCTGCACCCTGACCGCTTTGCTGGACTACTGGGAGGCGAGCGGCAAGGTCACCCCTTCTGATTACGCCGCCGCACGGCAGTTCATGCAATCCAGCGCAGGTTCGGGGTGAGCGCCCAGCCATGTATCCGCTGATCCGCCCCCTGCTTTTCCGCCTGGAGCCGGAGCGCGCCCATGCTCTCTCGTTGAGCCTGATCAGCATGGCTGGGAGGTTCGCTTTTACCCGGACGTTCCTGCGCGCCTGCTACACCCCGCCGCCCAAACCCGTGCGCGCCTTCGGCTTGGATTTTCCCAACCCGGTCGGCCTGGCTGCGGGCTATGACAAGGATGGCCTCGGCTGGCGCGGGCTGGCTTGCCTGGGATTCGGGCACCTCGAGGTGGGCACGGTGACCCTGCTGCCACAGCCGGGCAATCCCCGCCCGCGCCTCTTCCGCCTGCCCGAAGATGAGGCGCTGATCAACCGCATGGGGTTTCCGGGGCACGGCGCCCAGGCAGTTGCCGCGCGGCTGAGGCGCAGGCAGCCCGGCGACGTGGTGCTGGGCGTGAACCTGGGCAAGGGTAAGAGCACTCCCCTGGAGGAGGCTGCGCAGGATTACCTGGGGCTGATGGAGGTTTTTCTGCCCCTGGCCGATTACCTGGCGATCAACGTCAGCTCGCCGAACACGGAGGGTTTGCGCCGCCTGCAGGCTCGCCAGGCCTTGGAGCGCTTGTTACTTCTGCTGGTGGAGAGGCGGGATGCGCAGCAGGCCGCGTTGGGCCGGCGCGTCCCGTTGCTGGTTAAGCTTTCCCCTGACCTGGACGACGGCGAGCTGGACGACGCTCTGGCGGCGCTGCTCAACGCCGGGGTGGATGGGGTGATTGCCACCAACACGACGGTGGGCCGCGAGGGACTGGAGAGCTCGCCGCGCGGCCAGGCGCTGGCGGGCGAAAAGGGGGGCTTGAGCGGGGCGCCGCTGCGTGAATTGAGCACGCGCATGGTGAGGGAGATAAGCCGCCGCACGGAGGGGCGGCTGCCCATCATTGGCGCGGGCGGCGTGATGAACGCCGCAGATGCGCGCCAGAAGCTGGAGGCTGGCGCCTCGCTGGTGCAGGTGTACACCGGGCTGGTCTACGCCGGGCCAGGCCTGGCGAAACGCATCGTCGCCGGCTTGTAAGCCGCCTGGATATCAGGGGGTGTGAAAGGGGCGCTTCACTCTAACCAGGTGGTAAAGGCTTCGAAACCGGGGCGTTCAGGCGGGGGGAATTCCGCTTCGGGATAGCCGACGTAAATCCAGGCAATCAGGTGCTGGTCTACATCCAATCCCAGGAAGCGCTTGACCTGTGGGTCGTAAGCGGCCGGCCCGGTGCGCCACATGGCGGCCAGGCCCAGGTCATGAGCAGCCAGCAGCAAGTTTTGGGCGGCTGCCGCGGCTGCGCACACATTTTCGATCTCGAGCACCTTGGCCTCGGTGGGTTTCTCGACTGCGATGGCGATCAGCAGCGGGGCGCGCAGCGGCCGGTTGGCTTCGACCTCCAGCGTCGCAGGGGCTGCGTCCGGCTGGCGGTTGAGCAGCGATTGCGCCATCACCTCCCCCAGCCTGCGCCGGGCGTCCCCGCTCAAGACGATGAAGCGCCACGGGCGCACGCGGTGGTGGTTGGGCGCCTGCACGGCGGCGTGCAGCAGCTTCTCGGCGAGCACACGGGGGATGGGCTCCGGTCGCACTTTGGAGATCGAGCGCCGGGTATGAATCGCAAGCAGGGTTTCCATCAGCGCCTCTAACTATTGGGAGTTATCCTTCGCTCTCTTCTTTTTCAGGTTTGTGAAATTCAAAATACCACGAGCCATCCGGGCGCGGTTCGAAGACGGAGATATCGCTCAGGATTTCGAACCATACGTTGCCCGGCTTCAAGGAGTAGGGCTGGCCGTTGGGGAGGTAGAGCCGGATGAGCTGGCGGGCGTCGATTTGTTTCCAGGTGATGGGGTAAAGCTGCCCATCGCGGAAGGCGTAGCCCTTTCCCGCGCCGCGGAAGTTGATATCCAGAATCTCCGTCGAGCTGGATTTGTAGAAGATGTCGTGGGGGGTGAACAGGACGACCACGTTATCGGCGTACACCTGCTGGTCGGTCATGCTGTCGATCAGCGGGGCAAAGTCTGCCTCGTGCCAGTAATCGTCCGCCGTCTCCTGGAAGCGAATGTA
>JAQUAE010000289.1 GCA_028687395.1 Anaerolineales bacterium
AGGGTCTACTTCAAATCCCAGGCGAAGATGCGCTCTGGAACATCCACGTCTTTTATGGTCAGAGTAAGCTTAGAGGCGCCCTCCAATATCGGTTTGCTTTCAACGCTGGCTGGAAATGAGAGCGTCCCGGAGACGTGATGCCCGCCCAGCGGCGCGTCCCACCCCACTGCCTGAACACTCATGCCGGTATCGGTCGTAAGCGTGGCCAGTGCTGCCAGGTCCATGCTCAGGTCGATAGAGTGTGTATCCAGCGAAACTGCAAAGCTCAGCGCGTCTGGTGAGCTGTTCAGGTCGAGCGGCTTGACGATCACGGTTACCGCGCCCTGGCTGTCGGTGAGCTCGGCAAGCTGGATTGCTTGCCCACCAGCCGGCAGGGCAGGTTGAGACGGCGAAACCTGGGTGGGAGTAGCGGGTGGCTGGGTGGGCAGCAATGCCGTGGGCTCGACGGCCGGATGGGTTGGCGTAGGGAGCGAGGTCGAACTACAGGCTGCCAGAACCAGCCCGGTTGCAATGATGAATAAATAGGATAGGCGTTTCATGGAGTCTCCAGGACAGGGGAAGCGGCAGCGGCCATCCGAATCGCCTTGCGTCGCTCTTTAACGAGAATGAGGAGCATCATTACTATGCCGATCAGCGTTGTTCCCAACCCAACCAGCATGAAGGCGATGCGATATTGGGCCAGGAAAGTCGCTGCGGCAGTCAATCCCAGGATGGGCAGCACGTCAGTGACATGGTGGGCGCAGCAGGCTACCATGGCAATCGTGGATGTCCCACCGCCTGCACCCATCATGGGGCCGCTGGGGCCGATAGAGGCCACCGGTACGAATAAGCGCTTTTTAAGGATGGTGTACAGGCCAGCCTGCACGCCGAAGCCTACGATGATTGGGAGAACAATCCAACGATCCTCCCAGAACAACTCAGCCGCATGTTGGGGGCTTTCAGCCCACGAGACGATGCCGAAATAGAGCCCGGTGAGCAGCGCGGCGCCGATCAAGCCAACTGCGACTGGTAGTAAAAATCGTTTTTTCGTTGACATCTTATCCTGGTTATTCATGTGCATTTTCAGCGTATACGTGTTCATCATACCCACCTCTAATCTCCTTGTCATGCGCCAGGTTGACCTTTTGCCGATAAGCCATTTTGCCTGCTCCTAAGCAATTATGCTTACGTGCGAACGGGTCAGAATGCGCTATCAGCTCCAGGTTGGTTTTCATATAATGCCGGCATACCGATCATCCTTGGAGACGCACCCCATGTCCCGAAACGCTCGTCGATTATCATTGCCAGTGTTGATCTTGCTGGTCGGATTATCCGCAACGCTCGCCGCCTGCGGCGCCGGAACGCCCAGCGAGAAAGGCGCTCTGGAAATGGCCTCGCTGGAGAGGATGCCAATCGAGGTCAGGCGTGCGCCCGTGACGGTGCAGCAAGCCTATCAGTTCAATGTAGCCAACCCAGAGATCATGGCGCAGATCCCGTGCTACTGCGGCTGCGGGTCGATGGGCCACACCTCCAATTACGACTGTTACGTTTCCGCTGTAGAGGCTGACGGAAGTATCGCCTATGACACCCACGCGTTGGGTTGTTCGATCTGCGTCGACATCACACAGGACACGATGCGCCTGCTCCAACAGGGCAAGACGCTCCCAGAGATCAAGGCCACCGTCGATCAGACCTATTCCCAATATGGCCCATCCAATATGCCCTGAGCCAGATGGATGAGGCGTGATGCGTGAAACCTGGGGCAGGCGGTTGGAGGCAGGGCGTTGGGCTGCGCTGGCGGGCCTGGTGGTCCTGGTCTTACTCGCGCCCATCACGGTCGAGGCGACGCGGCCCGCGGAGCGCACCTTCCGGATTCAAGCCAGCCAGTTTGCCTACAGCCCGCCCGTGCTTGCGGTCAATCCCGGCGACCGGGTGACGATCGAGCTGGTCGCTACGGACGTAGTGCACGGCCTGGCCATTGACGGCTACGACCTGGAAACGACCGCTGAGCCGGGACGATCTGTGCGGCTGACGTTCGTCGCCAACCGCGAAGGCTCGTTTCGCTTCCGTTGTTCAGTGACGTGTGGCAACATGCACCCCTTCATGATCGGCAAGCTCCAGGTCGGCCAGAACAGCCTGCTATGGCGGGGGGCGCTGCTGGCGCTTCTGGCGCTCGTCGCCGGGGTTTGGAGAGGCTGGGCGTGAGCAAGCTCCGCGTAGCAGTCTGGAATGGTCGCTCCCCGATGGGCGAGGGGGAGGGCACGGTTTACGGGAACGGTTCCCAGCCGGGACGGATCAACCTCCTGCGCGCCTCCTGGATGGGCTTCCTATTAAGGAGTCGCTGGCCGCAGTTTCTGGCGCGAGCGGTGACGCTGGCAGGATTCGCCTTCACGATAACGGCTGGCTTGATTGGCTCCCGGGTGGGCAGCCACAATTTCGCCATCATCTTCGTCTGGATTGCGTGGTGGACAGCGCTCAAGCTGGCTTTCATCCCCCTGGGTGGGCGCTCCTGGTGCAGCGTATGCCCCATCCCGCTGCCTGGGGAATGGATGCAGCAGGGCGGCATGCTTGAAAAGAGTCGCCGGCGTTTCGGGCTAAACCTGCGCTGGCCGAAGCGCCTGAAAGGCTCGTGGCTGCAGTCCGGCGGCTTCCTGCTGATTGGGCTGTTCAGCGCGGTCACCTTGACGGATGCGCGCCTGACCGGCCTGGTATTACTGGCACTGTTTGGGCTGGCGACCGCCTTGAGCCTGGTCTTCGAGAGGCGCGCTTTCTGCAGTTATATCTGCCCGATCGGCGGCTTTACCGGCATCTACGCCAAAACTGCGCCGGTTGAAGTGCGCGTGATCGATACCGACATTTGCGCTGCGCACAAGGAGAAGACCTGCTACCAGAGCTGCCCATGGGGGCTGTACCCGGTGGCGCTGCGCGACAACGCTCAATGCGGCCTGTGCATGGAGTGCCTGCGCGCCTGCCCGAAAGATAACATTGCGGTCAATCTAAGGCCGTTCGGAAGCGATCTTAACCAACCGCGCCAGGCCAGCCGCCTGGACGGGGCTTTCCTGGCCCTGGTGATGCTGGGTTCGGCGCTGGCCTTTTCGGCGGTCTTTACCGGGCCGTGGGGCAGCTTGAAATCGGCTGCCTTCGCGATTGGTTCTCCTGCCTGGCTGCTGTACGGGCTGGGGTTTCTGGCCCTCAACCTGGCCGTCATGCCCGGCTCATTCGCCCTGGCTGTGTGGGCGGGGCAAAAATGGTCGCGCAGCAGGCTCGAGCTGCGCAGTGCCATAGCCAACCAAGCGCAGGTCTTGCTCCCCCTGGGCTTACTGGCCTGGATGGCCTTCACCATCTCCTTCGCCGTTCCGAAGCTCAACTACGTGGTCTCGGTGCTGTCAGACCCGCTTGGCTGGGGTTGGAACTTGCTTGGCACCGCCCATCCCACCTGGTCGTTGGATGGTGCGGGTTTCAGCCCCATCCTGCAAGC
>JAQUAE010000290.1 GCA_028687395.1 Anaerolineales bacterium
TAGCCGCGCCCGTAGCCCCAGAACAGGCGATCCCCCCACGACCAGGCGCCGACGCCCATTGGAGGGATCATGATGTCGGTATTGCCCAAACGTGTCGGTTCGGGAAGCATTGCGTTCATTCACATCCAATGGAGAGAGCGCTCAACCGGCTGGCGATAAGGGCGTCTATACTTGGGTAAGCAACTGCCTGGTCTTCCACGCCCGGTAAGCGAACATCAGGGGCGGGCTCAGCCACATACCCACGCCAGGGATGCCCCGGGTTAAACTGCGCTTGAATTGTAACTCAATCGCGTTGATTACCTCAGTGCATTTCTCCTCATGCGATAGGAAAGTATGGGTGTGCACCCGCGCTGCGATGGGCGGGCTTGATCCAGCTTGACTTGCAGCGGGGGTGGCGTGATCGCCTCCAGGCTCTGCGCGGCGCGGTGGAATTGGCTGACCGCGCCAGTGGGGCGCCGACATTAAAGTGGTGCGTGTAACGCACCGGATGAATCGTTTATCGAAGCTGATTCACCTGGCGAGCAGGTCGCGCAGCGCTGCTTCCAGGGTGGGAAATTTGAAGGCGAAGCCGAGCTGGTTCAGGCGAGCGGGAACCTGCTTCTGGCTGGCCAGCAGGAAATCGGTCTTCTCCCCGATGAGGATATTGAAAAAGAAGCGCGGCATGGGAATGAAGGCCGGGCGGCGCAGGAGCTTGCCCAGCAGCTTGCTCAATTCCCGGTTGCGCACCGCTTGCGGCGCGACCAGGTTCACCGCACCCGAGGCGTTGGGATTTTCGATGAGGAAGCGGATGGCTTCAACTTCGTCTTGAATGTGAATCCAGGAAAACCACTGCCGGCCGGCTCCCAACGGGCCACCGACGAAGAGCTTGAATGGCAGCAATAAGAAAGGGAAAGCGCCGCCCTTTAAGCTCATTACCACACCGGGAGTGCGGATGATTACGTGGCGCACGCCGTATTCGCTCACCCGGGCGGTGGATTGCTCCCAATCCTGCACCAAGCCGGCCAGAAAGTCCTTACCGGGAGGCGAATCCTCGTTCAATTCCTCCTCACCCCGATCTCCATAGTAGCCGACCGCGGAGGCCTGCACCAGGACGCGGGGTTTGCGCTGCGCTTCGGCGATGGCCAGGACGAGCGCCTGGCCAGCATCCAGCCGGCTGCTTCTGAGCCTGGCTTTGCGCTGCGGCGTCCAGCGTTTGAAGATGACTTCGAAGAGGTTTTCCCCGGCGATGGTCTCGCCCGCCAGGTTGACCACCGCGTCCGCGCCATCCACCACCGCACCCCAGCCCTGGGTGGTGCGGCCATCCCAACGTTCGATAGTAACGCCGGCGGGGAGATGGGTTTTGTGCTTTTCCGGGGAGCGGCTCAGGACGGCGACGTGATGCCCCTCCTGCGCCAGCTTATCGGTGAGCGCGCTGCCTATCAGACCAGTTCCACCGCTAATGACGATATTCATGACTAAACCTCCAAAAAGCTGCAGGCCACACGGCCTGGCCTGGAATGAGGCGATTATATCCTGGAACGACCGGCTTGTCAATGTAGTGTCTATATACTGTCCAAATAACTTGACAAATTTTTACTCGGATGGTAAATTTATCTGGTCAGAATATGGACGAAAAAGAGGGCAAAATGAATTATCTACCCGAGATGCATGGCGGAAACGAAGAGCCTCTATACAATATCGGCGTGGTGTCGCGCATGACGGGAATCTCCATGGCGACCCTGCGCGCCTGGGAGAGGCGTTACGCTTTTCCCGATTCTGAGAGGACTGCCGGGGGTCACCGCCTGTACTCTGAGCGGGATATCCTGCAATTGCGGTGGGTGAAATCCCGCATCGAGGAGGGGATGCAGACCGCTCAGGCGGTCAACGCGCTACGCCACCAGGAGAAGAACGGGCGCCTGATGCTCACCGAGCAAGCGATCGCGCGCCTCGAAGCACCTCGGGAAGGATCACGGCCCTTATTGGGGGCGATTCAGAGCCGCCTGACCGATGCCTTGCTGCACCACAACCTGACCCTGGCGGATGAGATTCTGGCTGAAGCGTTGGGCTTCACCCAGCCGGAGGAGGTTATCCTGCATGTGATTGCCCCGGTGATGGATAAGATTGGCGAAGGGTGGGAGGAAAACAAGATTGGGGTTGCCGATGAACACCTGGCAACCAGTTACCTGCGCCAGCGCCTGGTGCTGTGGATGCTGACCGGCCCGCCGCCGCAATCCAGGCTGCCCATCGTCCTGGCCTGCGCCCCGGATGAGTGGCACGAGGGCAGTCTGCTGCTCTTGGGCGCGTTGCTGCGCCGCAGAAGGTGGCCTGTGGCTTACCTGGGCCAGTCCCTGCCGCTTGCCGAACTGGCGCGCTTCGTCGGCGAGATGAAACCCAACCTGGTCGTGCTTGTGGCGATGACCGAGGCGCCAGCCAAAGCCCTTGCCGAGTGGCCGCAATGGCTGCCCGAAGCGGCTCACAGCGGCCGGCCGGTCATTGGTTATGGCGGGCGGCTGTTCGTGCAAAACCCGGAATGGCGCATGAAGGTCGCGGGTGTGTACCTGGGAAACACGTTCGAAGAGGGTTTGGCCGCCATAGAACGCATGCTACTTTAGCCCGGCCTTTTGGACCAAGGCTATGCCGCCTGGGTGCGCCGTTTTCCCATCCAGAAGCGTTGCCAAAGTGCTATCGGTTACAATCCGGAGGACATGTTCTTCTCAATGGGCAAAATATCCGGCGTAAGGCAGCCGGGCAAATCTGGTAGGTGAGATATGGGATTTCATGGCGCGGGTTGGTGGAGTTATTTGAAAATCGAAGGGGAGCCTTCCCGTGTAACCTGGGGGCTGATGATGCGGGTTTTGAGCTTTTCGACCAAGTATCGCGGCAAATTGGTGGCGATGCTGGCGATGATCTTGCTCTCCACCGGGTTGACGCTCCTGACCCCATTTCTGATCCGCGATTTGATCGACGTCACCATCCCCAGCCGGCGCTTGGATCGTTTGGCGCTGCTCTCGTTAGGGTTGCTCCTGGTGCCTGCCTTGGGCGGTGGAATCAACGTGGTGCAAAGGCGCCTGAATGCCCAGGTGGGAGAAGGCGTGATCTACGATCTGCGCTCGGCGCTGTATGCCCACCTGCAAAGGATGTCGCTGCGCTTCTTCGTCAACACCAAGGTCGGCGAGCTGATGAGTCGCCTGAATAACGATGTAGTCGGAGCTCAGACGGCAATCAGCAACACCATCGTAGGCATCATCACTAACATCATTCAAGCCACGGCCTTGACGGCCGTGATGTTGGCTCTGGATTGGCGCCTGACACTGCTCAGCGTGGCCATCCTGCCCTTATTCATCCTGGCGGCGCGGCGGCTGGGGGCCATCTTGCGGGACATTGCGCGCAGCCACATGGAAGTCAACGCTCAAATGAACGCCATCATGAACGAGACGTTGAGCATCGGCGGGGCAATTTTGGTCA
>JAQUAE010000291.1 GCA_028687395.1 Anaerolineales bacterium
GCGGCTCTTCAGGGTGCTGTTGGTCAGAAAGCGCAGGCACACGCCCCGCTGACGCAGCCATTCCACTGTCTGGCTGGCTCCCGGAATAGCCTGACCCTGATATTCCAAAACACCATCGATGTCAAAAATGACACCTTTGATTGCCTTCACCTGCATTACCCTCCGCCGAAGGAGGTCAAGCCTCGATCACGAACTGGCCATCCTTGTACATGAGTAGGTCGTCGGCCCAGATCTCCCCGCCGTGGCGCAGGTCGCAGATCATGTCCCAGTGCAGGCCAGATTTGTTTATACTACCGCTCTCGGGGTAGCCCTCCCCCAGGGCGAGGTGGAAACTGCCGCCGATCTTCTCGTCGAAGAGGATTTCACCGGTGAAGCGGTCGATGCCCTCGTTCGTGCCGATGGCAAACTCCCCGACGTAACGCGAGCCTTCGTCGGTGTCCAGCGTCTTGAGCAGATAGGCCTCGTTCTTGTCAGCGGTCGCCTTGACCACTTTTCCCTTCTCGAACCACAGGCGCACGCCGTCCACCTGGCGGCCATCGTAGATAGAGGGGTAGGTGAAGTGAACGTGCCCCTCCAGGCTGTCCTCCACCGGTCCGGTGAAGATTTCACCATCTGGGACGTTCTCGCGGCAAGCGCAGTTGATGAACTTGCGCCCGGCGACGCTCAGGCGCAGATCGGTGCCCGGGGCGGTGACGTGGACGTTTCTTTTATCCTTCAGCCAGGCGATGATCTTGTCCTGACGGGCGAAGACGCGCTGCCAATAGCTGACCGGATCGTCCATGTCCGGCATGCACGCCCGGTAGACGAAGTCCTCGTACTCGCCCAGGCTCATCTCGGCATCCTGGGCGTAAGCCTGGGTGGGGAAGAGCGCCAGCGTCCAGCGCACCTCCTTGCGGGCGGCGCGTTCCAGGAAGGCGTGATTGATCTCGGCGAAAGCCTTGCGGCGGGTCACCATGCGCTGCGGGTCGATGTTGGATAAAGCTTTGGTGTTCTCGTCACCCATGATATGGATTTCGGCGTCGAAGGTTTCCATTGCCAGCTTGTATGGCTCGGGGACGAATTGAAGCTGTTCGTCGGAGGCGGTGCGGTAGAGGATCTCCTGCATCTCGAAGAGGGAGATCCAGGTCATTGGCAGACCACCGGCTTGCAGCACCCTGGCATAGATAGCCTTCAGCAGTGGCGCTGCCGAGCTGGGACCTGCCAGGATCACCTTATCGCCCGGTTGGATGGCCACCGAATAATTGACCAACAAGTCAGCCAGCTTCTCAATGCGCGCATCGTTCATCATGCCCGTCCTTGATTTCAAGATACCTGCGCGGAGGGCGGATTCCCCGACCAGCCAGCGCCCGTCGCCCCCTTTGGGCGCCAACCGCGGAACCCGCTGCCTCGCCTATATATACCCGCCTGGGAGAGGCGCGGTTCACAGCCTTCCCGGGGGAGGTAGTGCCCAGTTTATATATGGATGGGGCGCCCCTCGGCGGCGTGGGCGGCTTCCATCAGCACTTCGCTCAGCGTCGGGTGGGCGTGGACGTTGCGGGCGATCTCGGCGGGAGTCAGCTCCATCATGCGCGCAATGGTCAGCTCCGGGAGCAGCTCGGTCACCTCCGGGCCAATCATGTGCGCCCCCAGCAGCTCCCCATAGCGGGCGTCGGTGATGAGCTTCACCCATCCCGTGGATTCCCCCAGCCCCAAGGCCTTGCCGTTGACCTGGAAGGGGAAACGCCCCACCTTCACTTCGTAGCCCCGCTCGGCTGCCTGGGCTTCGCTCAAGCCGAAGGAGGCAATCTGGGGTTGACAGTAGGTAGCGCGCGGCATCATCTCGTAATCCAGCGGGGCAGTCTCCACGCCAGCGATGTTTTCGGCGCAAATGATTCCCTGCGCCGAGCCCACGTGGGCGAGCATGAGCTTGCCGGTCACGTCTCCCACCGCCCATATGCCTGGAACGTTGGTAGCCATGCGCTCGTCGATAGCCACCATGCCGCGCTCGTTGAGATCCACACCCAGCTCTTCCAGGCCCAGGCCGCGGCTGTTGGGCTTGAAGCCGATGGCGACCAGGGCTTGCTCGGCCTCCAGGGATTTCTCGCCCTCCTCGCTGGAGAGCTTCACGCGCACCCCCGCAGGAGTGGTCTCCAGGGCTTCCACGCGGTGACCGGGGAGCGCCTGGATGTGGGCACGCTTGAACGCCTTGACCAGTTCGGCGCTGATCTCCTCGTCTTCCAAAGGCACCAGGCGAGGTAACATCTCCACCAGGGCGACCTCCACCCCATACGAGCTCCAAATGGTGGCGAATTCCACGCCGATTGCCCCCGCGCCGATGATAATCGCCGACTTGGGCAGCTTTTCTTGTAGAATCGCCTCCAGGTAGGTCACCACCTTCTCGCCATCCACCTGCCAGCCGGGAGGTACTGCCACGCTGGCGCCGGTGGCCACGACGATGTTCGCCGCGCTGAGCTGGGTGACCTTCCCCTCCCCATCCGTCACGGAGACAGTGTTTTTGCCACTCATGGTGGCGCTGCCGGTGTGCACGTCGATGTTGTTCTTCTTCATCAGGAAGCCGACGCCCTTGGTCAGGCGCGCCGAGACCTTCCGGCTGCGCTTGACCGCCGCGCTGTAATTCAGGCTCAGGTTGTCGAAAGAAAAACCGAATTCCTTGCCGCCCTCGCGCAGCAGGCGGGCGATATCTGCGTTGCGCAACAACGCCTTGGAGGGAATGCAGCCCACGTTCAGGCACACGCCTCCTAACCACTTCTTCTCGACGACGGCGGCCTTCAAGCCGAGTTGCGCGGCGCGAATTGCGCACACGTAGCCCGCCGGCCCGCCGCCGATGACAAGGACATCGTAATCTGACATGCTCTACTCCTCAGCAATGTATTCTGGATTCCAGGATAGCGGAGAGCCCCCTGTCCCTCGTATTTCCCCAAGCCTCACGCTTTCTCCCATGACTCGAGATATTCTACCACCTTCGCCAGGAAGCCATCCGCGGCTTCCCCATCCAGGATGCGGTGGTCGAAGGTCAACGAGAGATAGACCATCGGGCGAATGGCGATGGTCTCCCCCAAAGCTTCGCTCTCCACGACTACCACCCGCTTCTGGATGGCGCCCACGCCAAGGATGGCGCATTGCGGCTGGTTGATGATCGGGGTGGCAAACAGTGAACCGCTGACGCCATGGTTGGTGATGGTGAAAGTACCACCCTTGACCTCATCCGGTTTGAGCTCTCGAGAACGGGCGCGGTTGGCCAGGTCGTTGATGGCTCGCGCCAGCCCAAGTAAGGACAGCCCATCCGCGCTGTGGATGACCGGCACGATCAATCCGGCTTCGCCCAGCGAGGTGGCCATGCCGATGTGAATGTCCCGGTGCAGGCGGATGCCCTGCTCCTCCCAGGAGGCATTGACCAAGGGGTGGGCTTTTAGGGCGGCCACGCTGGCGGCTACGAAGT
>JAQUAE010000292.1 GCA_028687395.1 Anaerolineales bacterium
CCTCTGAGCTTGGTGCAGCGAGGCGCTCGTCCTCACCCTCCGGGCCGCTGACCAGGATCACGCCTGGGGACAGGCGGCTCGCCAGCTCGGCTGCTTCCTCGTCCGGCTGGAGGCGCAGGTGCACATCCGCCAGTTCACACTGCCAGGTGGCCAGGTGGGTGGTGGTTGTTACCAGGACGGATTGGGGGGTTCGGCCTGTGGAGACAAGCTGGCGCGCCAGTTGAAACAGGGCCGTGGTCTTACCCCCTGCCCCGACGAACGCCAGGCATTTTCCACAGGGATTTCTCAGAGCTTGAGCCAGGTTCACCGTTTCCAGAGGTGAGGGCGCAGGTCGGCGCGGGAGAGGATGGCTTCCAGCACCCCGCCGCCCACCGCCAGGGATTTATCCGAGACCAGGGTGCAGAATTGTGGGTCGTCGCGTGGGTCGACATCGCCGATCTTCATCCCGGCACTGACTGGCGTACCGGAGCGCAGCAGGCCGCGCAGCCGCCCGCTGAACGGCGCTGCGACCGTCGCCCCGTCCACTTCAGCAATGAGCTGGCCCGGCTCGACGTGGTCGCAGATGCTGGCGTGCGCCTGCAACACGCCCGTTGCGGGAGCGCGCAGCACGCGCTCTGCGCGCTTCTCGGACACCTCGTCCGGGACGCCGGTGTCCGCTTGCGGCACGCTCTGCCAATACACGCGCCCGAGCATGTGGCCGCGGTTGGTTTCCACCGCCGCGTGGCAGTTCGCCCCCGGTGTGAATCCCGGTCCCAGGCCAATGATCAGCGACACGACGCTGGAGACCAGCTCGACCGGCTTCTTGAGCATGCGCGCGTCGACCAGGATGGTGGGATGGAGAGCAGCGATGCTTTCCCCCTCAGGGTCGACCAGCACTGGCACAGCCCCCTTGGAGAGCACCATGAGGATGCGCAGCGTGTCGGTCGGGTCGTTGACCCGTCGGGCAGGGATCCCCTCCACCGACGTTTCGCCCTCGTATACCGCCTCGGAGAACGCAACCAGGCGGCGCACTGCCAGGGGTCGAGCCAGCTCAGTGGCAACCACCTGCAGGCCAGCGCGCACCAGGCGCAGGGTCACGCCGCTTGCCAGGTCCCCCCCACCGCGCACCAACACCAGGGTGGCCATCTACTTCACCGCCGGCAGCTTGCCCAGGCCGCGCAGGACGCGCTCCGGGGTGAGCGGGAATTCGTGAAACCACACCCCTGTAGCGTCGTGCACCGCGGCGATGACCACTGCCGCCACCGGCAGGAAGGGCATCTCGGCCATGCCGCGGGCGCCGAAGGGGCCAATTGGATCAGGATATTCCAGGATGATCGGCTCCACGCGCTCAGGGACGTCCAACACGGTGGGGATCAAATAGGTGGAGAGGTGGCGGGTGAGGACGACGCTATCTCGCTCGACGAAATTTTCCAGGATGGCGTATCCGGCAGCTTGCACCACCGCCCCTTCGATCTGCCCTTGCACCTGCAGGGGATTGATAGCCTTGCCTACGTCGTCGGCGGAGATCAAATCGACCAGGCGCACGTGCCCGGTCTCCGTATCCACCTCGACCAGCGCCGCCTGGGCGACATAACCATAAGCGAAGTTGGGTTCCGACTTGCCCGTCTGGGGATCGAAGGGTGTGGTGGCGGGTGGGCGGTACTTGTAGTAGCCTATCGCCGGACGCTCCTCGGCCTGCCACTTCTGCAGGGCTTCCTGGCAGGCACCGCGGATGGAATTGCCGGACATGAAGGTCAGCCTCGAGGCCGAGGCGCTGCCGGAATTATCCGTGCGCGCCGTGTCCGAGACGACCATTTCGATCCTCGCCAGTGGGACGCCCAACGATTCGGCGGCCATCTGCGCCATCACCGTGTGCGCCCCCTGGCCCACGTCCGCGCCGGCGTGGTAGACGATCGCCCGCTCGATTTCAGCCTTACCGTGCAGCTCCACCCTGGCCCAGCAGTGCTCCGGCGCCCCGAAGGAGAAGCCCACGTTCTTGAACGAACAGGCGAATCCCACGCCGCGCCGCAGGTGAGGCGCTCCGGACGCCTGGCGAACGCCATGGAAGCGCCCCATCGCCTGGGCAGCCTTCTCGACCACCTCGGGCATGCTCACGCCCTTGGGCAGGGGCGTGCCGACCGAAAGCAGAGAGCCCTCGCGCAGCACGTTGCGCCGGCGAATTTCCACCGGGTCGATGCCCAGCGCTTCGGCCAGGCGGTTCATCTGCGTCTCGGCGGCAAAGGTGCCTTGCGGGCCGCCAAAGCCGCGAAACGCCCCGCCGGGGATGTTGTTGGTGTACACCGCATAGGAGTCTACCGAGACGTGCTCGATCTCGTACGGGCCAGTGCACATCAGCGTGGCGTTGCCCAGCACCTTGGTGGAGGTGTAGGCATAAGCGCCCCCATCGGCGATCAGCTCCATCTCGGCGGCGATGACCTTGCCTTCCCCCGTGGCGCCCCAGCGCGCCCGGATGAAATAGGGGTGGCGCTTGTGATGGCCGATGATCGATTCTTCCCGGCTCCAGATGATCTTCACCGGGCGGTTGACGCCACGTTGGTGCAATCGCCAGGCGGCCAGCGCCAGGACGATTTGCACGGACATATCCTCGCGCCCACCAAACGCGCCGCCGATCGCCGGGTAGATGACGCGCACCTGCTCGAGGGGCAAGTTCAGGGCATGGGCGATTTGTTCCTGGTCCTCGTGCGTCCACTGCCCGGCCACCTGCACGGTGACCCGCCCCCCCTCATCGATGTACCCCAGCCCGGCTTCGGGCTGCAGGAAGGCGTGCTCCTGACCGGGAGTGTGGTACTCGCCCTCCAGCACGATATCCGCCCGTTTTAACGCGCTTTCCACGTCACCCTTGCGGATGCGGTAGTGGCAGAAGACGTTGTTCTCACGCTCCGGGTGGAGCAGGGCAGCATCGGGCTGCATCGCCAGGCGCGGGTCGCTGATGACCGGCAGGTCTTCATACTCGACTCGAATCAGGTCCCGCCCGCGCGCCGCAGCCTCCTCGGTCTCTGCTACCACCAGGGCCACCTGGTCGCCGATGAAGCGCACCCGGTCCGCGTAAGGCTTGCTCGAGCCTGGCCCGCACAACACGGGCTGGTCAGGCATGATCAACCCGTATTCATTCACCGGAACATCCCGCGCGGTGAAGACGGCGATCACACCGGGCGCCATCTCGGCCTGCCGCGTATCCAGGGCGCGTATCACCGCGTGAGGGCGGTTGGCAAACAGGATCTTCATGTACGCCTGGTGGGGGAGGTTGATGTCGCCGGGATACAGCGTGCTCCCAGTGACTTTTCCGAGAGCGTCGAGGCGGTTCACGGATTTTCCGACAGTGGTCATCGTGGGTTCTCCAGGTTGAGTGTGCGCCTGCGGGTGACCAGCGCTTCCAGGCCAGCCGGCTCTATCCTGAGAGCGATTATACCCCGTCCCGCCA
>JAQUAE010000293.1 GCA_028687395.1 Anaerolineales bacterium
AAGACCATCACCCCCTGGCCAACCCTGACGCGCACGCCCGTCACGCCCACCATCACCCCCTGGCCGACGCTTACCCGCACCCCCACTCCCACACGCACGCCCTTTAATTAAAAATCCTGAGGGAGCGCAAAACCCTCAGGCAGAACCTCGCCTGGCGCTTTCGGGCAAGCCCGGAGCGCTCACCAGGCGCAGGCGATTTGCGCCGCCAGGCGGGCGTTGTTCAACAACAAGGCCAGGTTGGCTTGCAGGCTGGCACCCCCCGTGAGACCTTTCACGGCGCCCAACAGGAAGGGCGTGACCTCCTGCCCACGCACCCCGGAAGCTTCCGCCTGCGCCAGCGCCTGCTGGATGGCCGCCTCGACCTGCGCATGGGGCAGGGCATTTTCCGCAGGCGGCGGGTTGACCACCAGGACGGCACTGCGCATCCCCAGCCCCCAATGCGCCTGTGCCAGCCTGGCTGCCTGCGCAGGACTTTCCACCCGCGTGCTGGTCTTCAAACCACTTTCGATACTGAAGAAAGCCGGAAATTCGTCGCTGCGATAGCCCACGACCGGCACGCCGCTGGTCTCCAACACCTCCAGTGTGGCAGGCAGGTCCAGGATGGACTTGGCGCCAGCGCACACCACCAACATGGGTAGCTGAGCCAGGGTGGGGAGGTCTGCCGAGATGTCAAAAGTTTGGCCCGAGGCAACCCGGTGCACCCCCCCGATACCGCCGGTGGCAAAAATGCGCATGCCCGCCTTGTGGGCGATAAACGCCGTGGCTGCCACGGTGGTGCCGCCGCTTTTCCCCATGACCAGCGCCGGGGCAATGTCCCGCGTGCTGATCTTCACCTGATTCTCCCCCGCAGCCAAGCGTTCCAACTGCGCCAGGCTCAACCCGACGTGCACCTCCCCATCGATCACGCCCACCGTGGCAGACGTGGCGCCCTCCTGGCGCAGCGTGGCTTCCATATCCTGCGCCAGTTGGAAGTTCTCGGGCCAGGGCAAGCCGTGGGTGATGACGGTCGATTCGAGCGCCACCACCGGGCGATTCTCAGCCAGCGCCTGGCGGACTTCAGGGGAGAGGTGCAGGGGAATATCGCCTTGGAAGGGCATCAGATCACCAGCGCATCGTACAGTTTTTCCAGCGACAAATCAGGGACGACCG
The DNA here is from genome assembly GCA_028687395.1 of Anaerolineales bacterium. GTDB lineage: Bacteria > Chloroflexota > Anaerolineae > Anaerolineales > UBA4823 > JAQUAE01. The sequence goes on from JAQUAE010000293.1 coordinate 1,150, forward strand.
CCCCCTGGTAGCGCAGGGTCAGGGAGGCCGCCGACACCCCCAGGCGCATGGCGTCGTCGAGCGGGACGTCGTTGAGCAGCGCGAAGATCACCGTGGCGGTCAGGGCATCGCCCGCCCCGGTTGGGTCGAGGATTTCGGTGCGGATGGCCGGGATGTGCCCGCTGGTTTCTGAGGTGGCGTAGCACAACCCGGCGGCAGCCATGGTGACGATGACCACCTCGACCCCCTGAGCCACCAGGTTCTTGGCTGCCTCCAACGCCTGTCGCCGGCTGCTGACCGGGCAGCCCGGATCGCAGAATACTGCCGCTTCAGCGGTGTTGGGATTGATCAGGAATAGCTTCGACAAGTAGGGACGCAACTTGCTTGCCAGGAGCGTGGAGGTGGGATCGGCGACAACCTTCAGCTCGGCGCGGCGCGCCAGCGAAATCACCGTGCGGATGGTCTCCAGCGAGAGGTTGGCGTCCAGGAAGACCAGGGAGGCCTCCTTGAACAGCTCGGCATGCTGGCGGATGTAATCGGGCGTCAGGGAGGAGAGGGCGCGCAGGTCATCCAGCGCAAATTGCAGCGCCCCCTCAGAGTTGATCACGCCCAGGTACACCCCGGTGGGGTGCTGTGGGGTGCGTAAGGCATAATCCACGTTGACCCCAGCCCCACGGGTCTGCTCCAGAAGCTGGTCTCCAACCTGGTCTTCCCCCACCGCGGTGAGCAGTATCGTCTCCTGGCCTAACCTGGCCAGGTTTTCGGCCATATTGCGCGCCACGCCGCCGAAAGAATAGCGGATGATCGCCGGTGATGAGCTGCCGGCGTGCAGCTCGCTCTTCGAGCGGCCGAGGATATCCACGCAAGCCGAGCCAATCAGGAGCACCGGTTTATCAGACTGTAAGGTTGCGTGATTCGGTATCATGCCAGGGACGGGTTATAATGTAAACCTGTTGGGCGGCAATGTGGAACTTGCCCACCATTGTAAACCATGACGCCCGATTCTGGTATACATTCCGCCCTGCCAGGCAACATGAGCACCACCCGGCGGGCCATCCAGAAGATGGAAATGGGCTTTCACCTCGTTACGGAGGCCATCGATGAGTGAATTCCCCGGCAAAGGCAAGGTCGCCGTCCTGAAAACCACTCCGGATAGCGTGCTCGAAGACTATGAAAAGCTACTCAAGTTGGCCGGAGTGAAAACCGCCCTGCCCAAGAACGTCCAGACCGGCTTGAAGATCAACATCTCCTGGCAAACCTGGTATCCCGCCTGTTCATCCACCCCATGGCAAATCGAGGGCGTGATTCGCGCTTTGCAGCATGCCGGCTATAAAGACCTGGTCGGGGTGCATAACGATACCGTGGTGGTCAACACTGCCGACGCCGAACAGAATAACAAGCATAAGTACGTGACCGATAAATACGGCGTCCCCTGCCTGTACCTTTACAACCAGGATTTCGAGTGGTATGAATACCAGCCCAGGCAGCCTTTCCTGGTTTTGGACAAGGTTTACCCGCAAGGGGTCTACATCCCCAAGGCGCTGGTGGGCATGAATATCGTCCACCTGCCCACAGTCAAGACCCACGTGTTCACCACCATCACTGGGGCGATGAAGAACGCTTTCGGGGGACTGTTGCACCGCAACCGCCATTGGACGCACTCGGTTATCCACGACACCCTGGTCGACCTGTTGATGATCCAGCAGGACATCCACCCGGGCATTTTTGCAGTGATGGACGGCACCTTCGCCGGGGATGGACCGGGGCCACGCGCCATGCGCTGGCACCAGAAGGACATCCTGCTGGCTTCCGCCGACCAGGTGGCCATCGATGCGGTGTCCGCCCGCCTGCAAGGGTTCGACCCGCTGAGCATTCGCTTCATCCGCCGCGCTCACGAGATGGGTCTGGGCGTCGGTGACCCGAGCCAGATCGAAATCCTGGGCTACGACATCGCCCAGGAGCCACCGTGGAACTTCGTCCAGGAGGACACGTTTGCCAGTTGGGGCCAAAAGCTGATCTATCACGGCCCCTTGAAGCCCTTCGAGAAAGTCTTGCTGCAAAGCCCACTGGTGCCCTGGTCATATTTCGCCAGCAACTTCTACCACAACGTTTACTGGTACCCCTTCGTGGGGCGCAAGCGCGTCGAAGCCGCCCTGCAGACCCCCTGGGGGCAACTCTTCCGGAATTACGGTGATGGGCAGGTGGTCATGCCCGGTATGGAACCCAAGACCGTCGTCCAGGCTGCTGCCGGGATGGCCGTCCTGCTGGGGCTGGCAGGGGC
>JAQUAE010000294.1 GCA_028687395.1 Anaerolineales bacterium
CGCGGCGTGGGCTGCCGGCTCTCAGCCTCTCGGCCTTGCCCTCCCCCGGCGGGGACCAGGATGCTCATTGGCACCGTCCCAGCGACGTGATGGAGCACATCGACCCAGGCGCCGTCAGCGACGCCATCGCCTTTGCCTGGCAGGTTCTGCTTGAGGCAGATGGCGTTGGCGCCTGGGCAGCCGGGTGAGCCTCATCCGGTGCTAGGCACAGGCGTGATATATAATGAGGCTCGATGCGGCCCTACCTGGCATTTGACCTGGAAATCCTCAAGATGTTACCCCAGGGGATGGACGACTGGCGCGCCCACCGCCCGCTGGGCATCACCTGCGCGGCCACCTTTGACGGCGAGGGCGCGCCGCGCTTGTGGTACGGGCGCGGGGAAGGCAACCTACCAGCCAGCCAGCTCAGCCGCTCAGAGCTGGAAGCGCTGGTGGCGCACCTGGAAGATGCGGCGCGGGCGGGCGTGACCCTGCTCACCTGGAACGGCCTGGGCTTCGACTTCGACGTCCTGGCGGAGGAGAGCGGGCAACTGGAGCGCTGTGCCCGGCTGGCGCTCGATCACGTGGATATGATGTTCCACATCCTGTGCCTGCGCGGCCACACCCTGGCCCTGGACCGGGCAGCCAAGGGCATGGGACTACCGGGGAAACCCCCTGGTATGAGCGGAGCGCTCGCCCCGCGCTATTGGGCGGAAGGCAAGTGGGCCATCGTGCTGGAATACGTCGCCCAGGATGTACGCACCACGCTGGGAGTCGCCCGGGCGGTCGAGCGGAGCGGCGAGCTGCGCTGGTCCAGCGAACGCGGCCTGCGCCAGGCCCTGCCCTTGCCGGGAGGCTGGCTCAACGTGCGCCAGGCGCTGGCCTTGCCCGAGCCGGACGTTTCCTGGATGCGCAACCCGCGCCGACGGAGCCAATTTATGAGCTGGATGAAGGATTCGGGTGTCGAGTAGCTGCGGAACAATGGCGGCACAGGCAAACAGACTAGCGTTTCAGCAATCGTTGGGGCTAAACAAATCATGATCCCTGACAGTCCCTTCACCTGCGTTCAGGGCAGGCTCCCCGTCGCCGACAATGCCCCTCATGATCTCCGACGGTTTGACCGTCGGGGTGCGAGGGGCAAGCGGAGACGGTTCGTTCAGGAGGGGCGAATGGTTGTCAGGTCAAAGCCATAGATTGGGCTGCCTGATTATCCTTATACACGGTTCCCCTTATTTCAGGAAGTCCGGCAAGTAGGCGCGCTGGGCGGCGACCATCTCGTCGAACATGGCGCGGATTTCAGCCAGGGAACAGGCCGCCGCGGTGAGCGGGTCGAGCATCAGGGCGCGCAACGCCTTCTCCCGGTCTCTCTCGAGCATGGCCTGGACGACCAGCTCGTGGAAGGCCATATGCGGGCGGATGAGTGCGGCCAGGTGTTCCGGCAGGGCGCCGAAGCGTGCTGGCTGCACGCCGTTGGCGTCCACCAGGCAAGCTACCTCCACCACACCTGAGGCGGGCAGGTTGTCGATGCACCCGGCGTTGAGCACGTTGGCGTATACCACCGCTGGCCGGTTGGTCTCGATTGCCTGGATGATGTCGGCGGCGTACTCGATGCCGCGCGAGAGCGGAAAAGGCTCCTCGCCATTGAGCACCTGGCGGATTTGCTCGTCGGATTGCTCCCGCCAGGCTGGCCAGTTATTGGCGTAGTAGCCGCTCTCGCCGCGGTAACCACTGCGCAGGTAGCGCTCCCTCAGGTCGGCGCGCTTGCGGAAGTACGGCAGATATTCCGAGACGTGCCCACTCGATTCGGTGACGAAGGCGCCGAACTCGAACATCAACTCGAAGCGCACCGGGTCCTGCTCGTAGACCTCCGGAAGCCGGGCGCGCTGGCGCAGGAGGGGGTAAAGGTCTTGTCCCTCCCGGCTGAGCTCGGTGAACCAGGCCAGGTGGTTGATGCCCGCGCAGCGGAAGTGCAGCTCCGGGTAGGGCAGCTCCAGGTACACCGCCAGTTGGGCGGAAGTGTGCTGCACCGAGTGGCACAGGCCGGCCACTGGCAGGCGGCTGGCGCGCAAGCCGCACAAGGCGCTGATCGACATCGGGTTGGCGTAGTTCAGCACCAGGCATCCCGGCGCCAGCTCCTCGGCGTCGTGCAGGATGTCGATCCAGGCGGGCAGGGTGCGCAAGGCTTTGAACAGACCGCCTGGCCCGCTGGTATCGCCGATGCACTGGTCCACGCCGTATTTCAGGGGAATCTCGTAATCGCTGCGCACGTTGGCCAGGCCGGCGACCTCGATCATGTTGATCAGGTAATCGCTGTCCCCCAGGAGCTCCTCCCGCCGGGTGCTGGCGCGCACTGACCAATCCCCGCTCGACGCAGCCGCCAGGCGTTCGGCCATGCTGCGGGTCAGCTCCAGCCGTTCGGGATCAATGTCGATCAGGGCCAGCTCTCCGCCGCCCAGCTCGGGTGTGGCCAGGATGTCGCGCAGGATTTGGGTGGCGAACACGGCGCTGCCAGCGCCAATCAGGGTGATTTTGGGCATACTGTACTCCCGAGATAATGGAAGGTTTTAGAGGCGTGAGAGGCGCGCCCGGGCAGAGAGCAGGCGTAACAGCGGCGCCAGCTCGACCGGGGTGGAGGAGTCGCTGAATTCCACCGTGTGCTGCCGCTGCTCGGTTTCCACGGTGAGCTGGTAGGTGAACTCGTCCCGGGCTTCGCTCGCCGCGGGGAGGTGGGCGGGCAGCTCGAAGAAGCGCGCTTGAAGCAAGGCTGCCTGGATGATCTGGGCTTCGCCAGGGGGCAGCTCATCGCACTCCAGTCGCAGGCCCTGGCTGAGGCCGCTGAAACCGCCGCGGCGCCGGTAGGTGATGCGCATGGCTTGTCCTCGAATGGATTATACCGGGCGCGGGCGCGGCGTGGGGAGGCTACTCGCTGGTCTGCGGGGATGGCCTCAGCCGCTCGGGCAGGTAGGCGAGCAGGTTGACCAGCGCCTGCAGGCAGCCCGGATTTTCTGAGCCCGAATCGACCGCCAGGCCGACATCCCCCCAGGCGGACTTGACCGCTTGCTGTTCCAGGCTACCAACGCCGTATAATTCGCCGGCAACCTGGTGGGTGGTGCTGGCGGCGGCCTGGAAATCGGCGCTGGACTGCAGCCGGTCTCGCAGCGCCAGGTACCAGATCATTCCTGCTTTCTCCCAGGCGTAACCCCCGATGCGGCTGGCAGCCAGGTAGAAGGCGTGATTGGGGATGCCTGAATTGATGTGTACCCCACCATTGTCGTAGGCGATGACGCGGTAATCGTCCATGTGCGCCGGTTGCGGGTCGCGGCCCAGCACCGGGTCGTCGTAGGCCGTACCGGGGGCTTTCATCGAGCGGATGCCCACCCCGGAGACATTCTCAGTGAACAGACCTTGTCCCAC
>JAQUAE010000011.1:0-5245 GCA_028687395.1 Anaerolineales bacterium
GCGATGTCGCCAAGCTGCGCACGGTTGCCGCCAAGTATGGCATCCCCATCGCCGATCGCTCTCCCGCCGAGATTGCCAACGACCTGGCTGACCTGTACATTGCCCAATTTGGGCAACAAAAAGGCAAGGTGGTTCCGGTGAGCCGCGCTCCCGAGAAGCGCCAGAAATTATGGGAAGACCTGGGCGTCGTTCCACGGGGTATCGACCGGGAGGTGGTGGAGGCCCTGCACCGCACCCACATCGGCGACGACCAGGACCCGGAGCACATCCTGCAGCACGCCATTCGCACTTCTCTATCGGATGGCTGGGGCGGATCCATGATTGCCACGGACATCTCGGATATCCTCTTCGGCACCCCGGCGCCTATTTTGGGGCAGGCCAACCTGGGCGTGCTGCGCGAAGACATGGTCAATGTAATCGTCCATGGTCACGAGCCGACCTTGAGCCAGATGATCGTGGCAGCTTCTCAAGACCCAGAGATCATCGAGTACGCCAGGGCAGCCGGGGCGAAAGGCGTCAACCTGTCCGGCATATGCTGTACCGCCAACGAAATCTTGATGCGCCAGGGAATCCCGGCAGCCGGCAACTTCCTGCACCAGGAACTGGCCATCTTGACCGGTTCAGTGGAAGCCATGGTGGTGGACGTGCAGTGCATCATGCAAGCGCTGGTGGACCTGGCAACCAACTTCCACACCAAGATCATCACCACTTCCCCCAAGGTGCGCATCACGGGAGCATTGCACATCGAATTCGATGAGCATAAAGCCTTGACGATCGCCAAAGAGATCCTGAAGAACGCCATCGATAACTTCAAGCACCGCGGCGCCACCCACATCCCCGACGTCCGGGAGGACCTGATCCCCGGTTTCTCGCACGAGTATATCAACTACATGCTGGGGGGTTCTTACCGGGCATCCTTCCGCCCGCTGAACGATGCCATTATGGCCGGACGCATTCGCGGCGTAGCGGCTATCGTGGGCTGCAACAACCCGCGCAGCAAGCAGGACTATCTGCACACCTACGTGACCGAGGAGCTGCTCAAGCAGGACGTACTGGTGGTGCAGACCGGTTGCGGCGCCATCGCCAGCGCCAAGCTCGGATTGTTGCTCGGCGAAGCCGGGTTGAAGCGTGTGGGGCCGGGGCTGCGCGAGATTTGCGAGACCGTGGGCATCCCGCCGGTCTTGCACATGGGCTCCTGCGTGGACAACACGCGCATCCTGACCGTGCTCACCCAGATGGTGGAGGAGGGCGGTTTGGGCGACGACATCGACCAGATACCCGCTGTCGGCCTGGCTCCGGAGTGGATGAGCGAGAAAGCGCTCTCCATCGGCGCCTACTGCGTGGCCTCCGGCGCGTACGTCATCTTCGGAGGCTCCTCACCGATCAGTGGTATGCCGGATCGGGTGGAGGATAGCGACGTGGTCCTGCGCTACATCAGCGAGGGGTGGGAGAAATTGTTTGGTGGGAAGATGGAATTCATCTCCGACGCGGATGAGATGATTAAAAGGACGCTGGCGCACATCGATAAGAAACGGGCCGCGCTGGGATTGCCCGCCTATGATCCCGAGCGATTTGGCAAGAGTGGGGATGCCCGTATGCTCGAGCTGGAACAATTGCCACTGGCAGAGCGTCGCGCGGCGCTCTACGGAGTTGTTGCTGATTAGGAGAGCACTCAATGTCTCGATACATTGCATCACGCGCTATCCGAGGGGCGAATGCTCTGGTCACTGAAGCGGAGTTAATGCTGGGCAAGGCTCTGGATGAAAAAGGGCCGGACACGCCGGTATCCTTTCCGAATACGGCCTACTACCTGCCGCTGATTCTGGGGATGACCGGAACGCAGATCGAAAAGCTTGGCCAGATGGTGGAGGTAATGGCGCAGGCCAGAAAACTGTTGCATCCTATGCCGGCGGATAATCACTGGACGCCATACCTGGGAGAAACGCTGGACGCAGGAATGGCTACCTTGCTGGCGGCGGAGACCATCGAAGCGGTGCGCTTCGTTTACGCGCTGCAACCCGAGCCCATGCCCGGTTTCCACCTGGCGGGAGGGACATCCTTCACCAGCCCGGACGCAGGTAAGGCTGGGAATAACCTGGATGGGCACCTCAACGGGCCTATCGATGACATCCAGTTACGCTCCTGGGGCATCCAGTTGGTGGATGGGCGCATGCCGGGATTTGCCGCCATCGTCGGGGCGGCGAAGTCCAACGAAGTGGCGGTCAAGATCGTGCGCGAGCTGCAACGCCGCAACATCCTGTGCTTCCTTTCCGGCAACGTGAACGGGCGCAGCATCATCCACCAATTGACCGAGGAGGGCGTTGAGCTGGGCTACGACACCTACACGGTGCCCTTCGGCACGGATACGATCAGCGCTATCTACGCCCTGGGATTTGCGGTGCGCTCCGCCCTCACCTTCGGCGGCTTGAAGGGTGGGCAGGGGCGCGATATCCTGCTGTACAACCGCGAGCGGGTGTTCGCCTTCGTGCTGGCGCTGGGCGAGGTGGACGACTTGAAATACGCGGCTGCTGCGGGAGCGATCAACTTCGGCTTCCCGGTGATCGCCGATACTGTCATCCCCCAGATACTGCCCACCGGCGTGACGCGCTATGAGCACGTGGTCAGCATGCCCTTCAACGAAATCGAAGGCAAGGACGATTTGGAGCGCGCTGAGCGATTGGTGCAGAAGTGCATCGAAGTGCGTGGCGTCAAGGTGAAGGTGGCGGATGTGCCCGTGCCCGTGCCATACGGCTCGGCGTTCGAGGGCGAGGTGGTGCGCAAGAACGACATGCGCGTCGAGTTCGGCGGCAAGTACTCGCGTTGCTTCGAGTACCTGTACATGGCGCCGCTGGACGACACCGTAGACGGCAAAGTGGAAGTCGTCGGCCCCGGCTTCGATGCGATTCCCGAACAGGGCAGCATGGACATGGGCATCGTGGTGCAGGTCGCCGGACGCAAGATGCAGGAGGATTTCGAACCTGTCCTGGAGCGCCAGATTCACTATTTCGTCAATGGCGCTTCCGGCATCCAGCACATTGGCCAGCGCGACATCGCCTGGATACGCATCTCCAACGCCGCGGCGGACAAGGGCTTCAACCTGGAGCATTTCGGAAAGATTCTGCACGCTCGCTACCATGCCGACTTTGGCGCCATCGTGGACAAGGTGCAGGTGACCATCTTCACCGAACCCGAGCTGGTGAAAGATTGGCTTTCGAAAGCGCGCGAAGCTTACACCTACCGCAACCGGCGCCTGGCAGACCTGACCGATGACCGCGTGGAGGAATTCTACTCTTGCACCCTGTGCCAATCCTTCGCCCCCAATCACGTGTGCGTGGTCAGCCCGGAAAGACTGGGCTTGTGCGGCGCCTACAACTGGCTGGACTGTAAAGCCTCCTTCAACATCAATCCTACCGGGCCAAACCAGCCGATCAAATTGGGCAAGCTGATTGACCTCCAGAAGGGTTACTGGACCGGCACTAACGATTACGCCAAGATAGGCTCGCACGGCGTGGTGGAAACGGTCTCCATGTATTCCATCATGGAGAATCCGATGACCGCCTGCGGGTGCTTCGAGTGCATCGTCATGCTCATCCCTGAGGCCAATGGCGTGATGGTCGTCAGCCGCGAGGACACTTCCATGACTCCCGCCGGGATGACCTTCAGCACGCTGGCGGGCATCGCTGGCGGCGGCTTGCAGACACCCGGAGTGATGGGTGTGGGCAAGTATTACCTGATCAGCCCCAAGTTCATCTCGGCTGATGGCGGCTTCAAGCGCGTTGTATGGATGAGCAGCATCCTCAAGGAGACCATGGCTGAGGAGTTGAAAGCCGTCGCCGAGCGCGAGGGCGACGCGGAGCTCATCGAAAAGGTAGCCGATGAACGCAGCGTATCCACGGTCGATGAGCTGCTCGCCTGGATGGAGGCGCACAATCACCCGGCGTTGGTGATGGACCCAATCTTCTAAAGGAGCCGGTCCCAAGTTTAGCCTGTTACCAGGATTGGCAGGTCGCTAATGGGCGAAGTGGATCAAATGTTTCCACGCTACGTGCGCGACTTGATGACCGTGGGTGTAGCTACCTGTTCGCCAGAAACCGCCATCGGTGAGGTAGCGCGCCAATTGCTCGACGGCGGGCTGGAGAGCTTGGTCGTGCTGGAGGACGGTCACGCTCTGGGGGTGGTCACCCAGAAGGAAGTGGTGCGCGCCTTTGCGCGCGGCGACTACCGGCAGCTCACCGCCATGGACATCATGCAGGAAGGCGTGCAGCAGATCCCGCCGGATATTCCCCTGAGCGCCGCCGCCCAACTGATGCTGGATCAGGGGCTGCGCACGGTTTACCTGATGCACCATGCGGCCGGGGTATCTTACCCAGCAGCCATGCTTACCTACAAGCATCTGCTGCGCCTGGTCGCTGCCCAGGATGTGGCTCAATTGGGCGATTTGGGCATCCATGCGCAACGTGAAAAGCCGCTGGATGGATTCTTGCGCCGCAGGGAGGCGCAGCGAGATAAGAACAAGGAAGGCGGCCTGCCGGCAACCAAGCCATAAGACATACCTTGCTGGTGCGCGCAGAATACCTCTGCCTCACCAGCGGCCAAACAAGGCGACACTCAGTGAGCGTATAGGAGAGAGTAAAGATGCCAATTGAAATTCCAAAAGACAAGTGGCCTGGAGTAGTGCGCGCTGTGACTTTAGGCGCGACGGCGGCTGATGGGGGGACTCGATCCAGGACGGTGACGGTGGGGGGGCAGAAGACGCTACCCTTCATGCATTTCGAGGCCGCAGCGCCTAACCTGCCCGTTGTGGCGATCGAAATCAAGGACCGACGCCCGGAGGACTGGTCACCGCTGTTGCTCGAAGCCTGGGGGGAGGTGGTGGATGATCCCGTGCAGTGGGCTAAAGCGGCAGAGGCTGCCGGTGCGGATGTACTCGTGCTCGCCCTGTCGCTGAACGGCAAGGACGGGTCGCCCACCACGCCGGAAGCGGCCGTCGCGGCTGTGCAGGCTGTGCTGAGAGCTTGCGGATTACCCTTGGTCGTTTGGGGTCCCGGGCAGGCGGAAGCGGATAACACCTTGCTCGTCGCCGTCAGCGAGGCCACCAAAGGGGAGCGCCTGGCGCTCGGCCTCTGCGAGGACAAGAATTATCGCACCATCGTGGCAACCGCCATGGCGAATGGGCACATCGTAATCCCGCGCACGCCGATGGACGTCAACCTGGCCAAGCAGCTCAACATCCTGATCAGCGATA
>JAQUAE010000011.1:5345-13939 GCA_028687395.1 Anaerolineales bacterium
GGCCTCTGCGAGGACAAGAATTATCGCACCATCGTGGCAACCGCCATGGCGAATGGGCACATCGTAATCCCGCGCACGCCGATGGACGTCAACCTGGCCAAGCAGCTCAACATCCTGATCAGCGATATGGGGCAGCCCTTGGAGCGCATCCTGATGGATCCCACCACGGCGGCAGTGGGGTACGGGATCGAGTACGGCTTCTCTGTGATGGAGCGCCTGCGCCTGGCAGCACTCCAGGGGGATAACATGACCCAATTTCCGATGATCGTCACCCCCGGCTTCGAAGCCTGGAAGACGAAGGAATCCAAGGTGGGCGAAGGCGTGCCCGCTGCCTGGGGCAACTGGACGGAAAGGGCGATCAACTGGGAGACCCTGACCGCTGTCACGCTGCTCGAATCGGGAGCAGACGTCGTCGTCCTGCGCCACCCGGAAAGCGTCAAGCGGGTGAAGGCGGCGATTCAGGAACTGGTCGCCGTCCCTGCTGGATAGCAGGCTCCCCTACCTGGATTTGTGATCGCGATATGGAGAGATGACAATGGCTCTATCAGGGATACAGATTTATAAGCTCCTGCCTCAAACCAATTGCAAGGAATGCGGTTTCCCGACCTGCCTGGCGTTCGCCATGAAACTGGCAGCCAAACAGGTAGAGCTCTCCGCTTGTCCTTACGTCAGCGAAGACTCGAAGGCCCAGTTGGCGGAGTCATCCGCGCCGCCAATCCGCCTGATCTCGCTCAAATCGGATGGTGCTGAAGTCAAGGCCGGCAACGAGGTGGTCCTGTTCCGTCACGAGAAGACCTTCTATAACAAGCCGGGTGTCTTCGTCAAGGTCAAGGACGACCTGCCGCTGGACCAGCTCAAAGCGCTCGTCCAACAGGCAGATAGCTACATGGTTGGCTATGTGGGCATCGAGCTGACGGTGGATGGCTTCGCACTGGAATCAGCCTCGGGCGACGGCGCTAAGTTCAGCGCAGCAGTCAAGGCGATACGGGAGGTCAGCAAGCGGCCGCTCATCCTGATCACTGACTCACCCGAGGTAGCCACGGCTGGACTGAGCGCGCTGAACAGCGAGCATGCCCTCGTACATGGCGCCAACAGCGCCAATTGGGAAAAGATGGCGGATGCCGCCAAGGCGCACGAGGCTGCCCTGGTGGTGAACGGGGATAGCCTGGATGCGCTCGCTGAATTGACCGAAAAAATCAAAGCGAAGGGCGTCGAAGACCTGGTGCTCTACCCGCAGCTCCCAACGCTTGGTGCGCGCCTGGCGCTGGAGACGCAAATTCGCCGCCTGGCGCTCAAACAAAATTTTCGCCCGTTGGGCTTTCCGACCATCGCCTATCCCAACAGCGCTGCGGCGGCCACCCAGGCGGTCGCTAAATACGCCGGCTTTGTGGTGCTGGAACAATTCCAGCCCGAGTTGGTCTACCCCTTGCTCGTCTTGCGCCAAAACATCTACACCGATCCGCAGAAGCCCATCCAGGTGCAGCCCGGGGTGTATGAGATCAACAATCCCAAGCCTGAAGACGCCGTGCTGGTCACGACGAACTTCAGCATCACTTACTTCAGCGTGGCCAACGAGGTGGAGGGCTCGGGATTACCAGCCTGGCTGGTGGTGACCGATGCCGAAGGGATGAGCGTGTTGACTGCGTGGGCGGCGGGCAAGTTCGACTCGGAGCGCATCGCCAAGTCGGTGAAAACCTTCAACCTGGCCGACAAGGTTTCTCGCAAACGCCTGGTGATCCCCGGACACGTGGCTGTGCTTTCCGGGGAGCTGGAAGCTGAGCTCCCCGATTGGGAAATCCGGGTTGGCCCGCGCGAGGCGGTGGATATACCCAAATTCATGAAACAGGCCTTGTAAGCAGGCGATTCGGGAGCCAGGTGTAAGTCTAGATGGTGGAGCAGGCTTAGCGCGGTAACGATGGTCGAACACCGGGTCGAATTCGATAAGGCGAAAAAGGCAGTCCGCGTGCCGACAGGCGCGCTGCTGTCTGAAGCGGCGCGGCTGGCTGGCGTGGAGATTATGCAGCCTTGCGGCGGCCAGGGCCGCTGCGGCCGCTGCGTGGTGCAGATAGAAAGCGGAGCTGTGCGCCGCCGCAGCGCCTTGCGCCTTTCCGCAGAGGACGTCGAAGCCGGTTATGCCCTCGCCTGCCAGACCGTCGTCGAAGGCGACGTGCAGGTGCGCGTCCCCGAACAGGAAAAGATAGAACGCAGGCTGGCCACCGACCGCACCGCAGCCGAGGTGAGACCGCCAGCGGGTTATAACCCCCAGGAAAGCCAATCGGTCAAGAGGGTTTGCCTGGAGCTTGATCCGCCCAGCTATGAAGACCAAACCGACGACCTGGGGCGCCTGCGCCGGGGCTTACGCGTCCAGGCAGGCTACTCGTCGGTGCTCGTGTCGCTGCCCATGCTGCAGCGCACCGGCGAGGTGATGCGCCAGGGGGATTGGAAGGTCACCGCGCTGCTCGACCAGCACAGCCGGGATGACGGCCTTGGCGAGGAGCAGTGGTTGATCGATGTCCTTCCCGGGCACGTCGACAGCGAGGCTCCCTTGTGGGGCGCAGCCATCGATATCGGTACGACCACCGTCTCGCTGTGGCTGGTGGACCTGCTCAGCGGCAAGGTCGCCGCTCAGGTAGCCGAGTACAACGGGCAGATTGCGCGTGGCGAAGATGTCATCTCGCGCATCATCTACTCCGCTAAGGATAACGGAGGGATGGAGATGCGCAACCTGGTATTGAACACCATCAACGAGCTGCTCGAAGCCGCCTGCAAGCGCGTCAAGGAGGCTTCCGTAAGTTCAGCGGACATCGTCAAGGCAACTATCGCCGGCAATAGCACAATGATGCATCTCTTGCTGGGCATCCCGGCGACGAGCATCCGCCTGGCGCCGTTCATCACTGCCGTAAACGACCTGCCGCCGATGCGCGCCCACGAAGTGGGCTTGAACATCCATCCCCATGCGGTGGTGGACTGCCTGCCGGGCGTGGCCAGCTACGTGGGGGCGGATATCAGCGCTGGCGTGTTCTCCTCCGGCTTGGACCATACCGATAAGCTGACCTTATTCCTGGATGTGGGCACCAACGGTGAGATGGTGCTGGGTACTCAGGATTGGCTGGTCACCTGCGCCTGCTCGGCTGGACCGGCGTTCGAGGGGGCGGGTGTGGTGCACGGCATGCGCGCCACGCGCGGCGCCATTGAGGAGGTGTGGATCAACGGCGCCAGCTACGAGCCGACCTACCGGGTAATTGGGGGAGGCCAGCCCACCGGCATCTGCGGCAGCGGTTTGATTTCCTTGCTGGCCGAGATGTTCATGACCGGCGTGGTCGATCGCGCCGGAAACCTGAATCGCAACCTGGGCTCACCGCGCGTGCGCGAGGGCGAGCATGGCCTCGAGTACGTGATTGCCTGGGGAAGTGAGACAGCGCATGGCCAGGACATCGCCATCACCCATGTGGATATCAACAACCTGCTGCGGGCGAAGGCGGCTATCTACGCCGGCTTTAGCGTCCTGGCAGCCAGCGTCGGCGTGCTCCTGGAAGATACTGAGCAAGTCTTGATCGGCGGGTCGTTTGGTAAATACATCAACGTTGAAAAGGCGGTGCAAATCGGATTGCTCCCCGACCTGCCCTGGGAGCGCTTTCAATTCTTAGGCAATACGTCCGTGCTTGGGGCGTACCACGCCTTACTGGATTGGCGGGCAAGGGAGCGGATCAAGCACATTGCAGGCCGCATGACCTACATCGAGCTCTCCGCAGACAACACCTTTTACGACGCGTTCATGTCCGCCATGTTCCTGCCGCATACGGATATTAGCCGGTTTCCATCGATAGCGGATTCCATTATGAGCATTCAACCTCCGCTGAACGAGGCGCCATGAGGCGCTCCCGGGAGGTAATTTTCTGCTAGGAAAGGGAGGGCTGGTCCCATGTATATCATCGGTGAGAATATTCACATCATTTCCGATAAGGTCAAGGAAGCGTTGAAGGCGAAGGACGCCAAATTCTTCCAGGAACAGGCGGTCAAGCAGGTGGAAGCTGGCGCCCAGGCGTTAGATTTGAACCTGGGACCTCGCAAAGCGGATTGGGAAGAAGTGTTCCCGTGGATTGTGGAAACGGTGGAGGCCGTGGTGGACGTCCCGCTCAGCTTCGACAGCACAAACCTGCTGGGCATCGAGGCGGGATTGAAAAAGGTGACCAAGGCGCAGCCGATCATCAACTCCACTTCCGCTGAGCCGGAGAGATTGGAGAAGGTGCCTTTGGTGGCTAAGCGGTATAATACCCGTTTGGTTGCTTTGACGATGGGCAAGAGCGGCATCCCCGTTGCTGCGGACGAACGGGTGAACATCGCCATCGAGCAGTTGATACCCCGCATGTTGGAGATCGACTTCCCGATCTCGGACTTGATCATCGACCCACTGGTGTTGACCGTATCCGGTTGTCAGGAATACTGCCCCCATTTGATCGAAGCGGTGAGAACATTGCAATACGCCTGGGACCCACCTCCGGCGATTTCCGTGGGGCTCTCGAACGTGTCGAACGCGGTGCCCAAGGAGAATCGCCCCTTGATCAACCGGGTGTACTGCGTGATGTTGATGGGCGTGGGCTTGAAGATGATGATTGCCGACCCATTGGATGAGGAGCAGAAAGAAGCTGTTCGCATCGTCGAAACCCGGGATGACTCCACACCTGTCGGCAGGCTGTACCTGAAAATTGCCGATCACATTGCGGCGGGAGAGGAACCTTCCTTCGAGGACGTGGATACCGCTGATCCGCAGCAGATGGCGATTTGGAAGACAGTACAAATCCTGCTCAACAAAGTCATCTACGCCGACTCATATCTCACTCAGTGAGCGCGGTTCGCTGAGCGAATCAGGAGGTGTTTTATGCCCGTATTTACGCCGGCGCGCCGCTGGCAACCCCCCTACATGCCTTTCAAGCGCCAACCTTTCGGACGCCGGACGCTGGCCTGGGTCGAGCGCTGGGTCAAGGGACCCCTCTGGGGCTGCCGCATGTGCGGCAACTGCCTGCTGCAGGAGACTGCCTTCATCTGCCCGATGGAGTGCCCCAAAGGGCTGCGAAATGGCCCCTGCGGTGGCTCCACCGAGGAACACTGTTACGTGGATGATACTCGTCCGTGTATCTGGTACAAGATCTACGAGCGCGCTCACAAGATGGGACGAGAGGAGATGCTCCTGGAGGTGCTCCCTCCGCTCGATTGGGACAAGGTAGGCGGCGAGACCTGGGGGGATGTCGTCGTCCAAATGCGCAAGTTTGGGACGCGCAAGTTTATCAGCGGCATGCTCTCTGGGGACGCGGCGCAACGCACCTTCGTGTGGGACGCGGTCTTCCGCCCGGTGCGACAGCCCGAGTGGTGGCAAGGCGATTCCCAGTATCATCCCCCAGCCTACACCGAACCCGTCTCCGAGCTGGAACGGCGCTTGAAGGCTGGCGAATTTGTAGTCACCAGCGAAGTTGCCCCACCCATGACCGTGGCGGTGAACAAGCTCAAGCAAAACATCGAGCTGGTGAAGCCCTACGTGGCGGCGATCAATTTTACCGACTCGCCCTCCGCCACGCCGCGCATGTCCAGTTGGGCTTGCAGCACCGTGGCAGTGCAATCCGGCGCAGAGCCGGTGATGCAGGTCGCGGCGCGTGACCGCACGCGCATCGGCCTGCAGGCAGAGATCCTGGGCGCCAACGCGCTGGGGGTGCGCAACGTCCTGTGCCTTTCTGGCGATAGCATGAGCATGGCGCCCGAGCCGCGCGGCAGGATGGATATCGTCGACCTGGATTCGGTCCAGATGCTATGGATTCTGCGGCGCATGCGTGATGAGGGCAAATATCTGGATGGCCGCGCCATCAAGTTCCCGCCCAAGATGTTCCTCGGCGCGGCGGCCTCCCCTTTTGCCTCCAAGCCCCACTTCCAGGCGATTCGCGAGAACAAGAAGATCAACGCCGGCGCACAATTCTTTCAAACCAATCTGGTGTACGATGCGGATGGGCTGGAAGAGTGGCTGAACGCCCTGGCCCGCAGGGACATCCTGGACAAGGTATACATCCTGGTCGGCATCACCCCACTCAAGAGCCTGAAGGTGGCGCAGTACATGCATAATGAGGTTCCTGGGGTATTCATTCCCGAGAAGCTGATGAAGCGCATAGAAGCGGCCAAGGACGGCGTGGAAGAGGAGGGTGTGGCTATTGCCCTGGAGTTGATCGAGGCGATCAAAGCCAAGAAGGCTGTGCATGGCATCCACTTGATGGCGGTGGGTTGGGAGGAGATCGTGCCGCGCATCGTGACCGAAGCTGGCTTGCTCCCCAAGGATTTCGTGCCTGCTCAGGGCAGCGGTCAGCGCCAGGCTCCTGCGCCGGCGCCTGCTTAACCCAAGACGAGTAGCGAAATAAGACAATCCCTGGAAACACTGGGTGTCTCCAGGGATTCTTTTCTTAAATATCAACAGGGGGTTATTCCAGGGTGACCACCACGGTCATCCCCCAGCGCAGGCGTGGGTCGGCTTCGTCTAAGAGGATGCGGGCGGTGTAGGTGATGTCACCCCGCTTTTCCTCGAACACGCTGCTGATGCTCTCGATGTTGCCGGTCACCTCCAGGTCGGGCAGGGCGTCGGGGACGACGGTGACCTTTTGACCGACGCTGACGTCCACGACCTCGATCTCGGTCAGGTCATCGGTCTCGACGTACATGCGGGAGAAATCGGCAATCTGCATCACCGGTTGGCCAGCGGTCACCTGCTGGCCGACGATCAGGTCCTGCTTCACCAGCGTGCCGTCGATAGTCGCAACCAGTTCCAGCTTGTCCAAAGCCGCCTGGGCTGATTTCAAAGCTGCCTCTGTTGCAGCCACACGCGCTTCAGCCGAAGCGACCAGGTCCGGGTCAGGCCCATCTTTGAGGTCTTCGTAATCCTTCATGGCGCGCTCCAGGTTGGCTTCGGCTTCCTGCAGGTCGGTTTCGTATTCCAGCCGGCGGATAGCGGAGTTGTAATCGCTCTGTGCGGTGTCCAGGGTTTCCTTGAGCTTCTTGCGCATGGCGTCGCCGCTGGGCCTATATTTATAGGGTTCGAAGGCATCCCGTGCCTGGTCGAGAGCCTGTTTGGTCACCTCGACCCCTTGCATGGCGGTCATGTTCTCCTGGTTGCCCAGCACCTCGAAATTGTCAAGCTGGTATTGGGCGTCTTTCACAGCCTTGTTTGCCGCGGCGACGGCGCGCAGGGCCTCGGCGCGGGTCACGCTCACGTCCGAATTCAACTCCTCCAGGGCTTGTTGCGCGGCGAGCAGCTCGGCTTCGGCGTTGGCGATGGCGGCTTCCACCTCTTCCCGGTTGCCCAGCCTGGCGAGCACGTCGCCCTTCTTGACTGTGGCCCCTTCCTCCACCAGCACCTCGGCTACCTGCCCGTTGGTGAAGAAGGAGAGCTCGGCCGATTCGTTGGGCACGACTCGCCCCTCGACGACGATATTCGCCGACGAAATCACCGCAGGCAATTCGGTCGTCGCGCCCTGGGCGGGGGCAGGGGTGGCCTGGCCGCCGCAGGCGGAGATGAGCAGGCCGCCGGCTAGGAGCAGGACGAAGGATAAAATCAGTTTCGTATTCATTGCGACAGACTCCTTAGATCAGATGCCTCTGCTATTGGTAAGCAAGGCTCTCCCGGACGCTGATGCGGCTTGCGCCCCGCGCTGGCGCCCAGCTCGCCAGGATGGAAAGAATGGTGATGATAAACAACCAGAGAATGGCCCCCATCGGCGTGTACAAGTAGACGATGTCCAGTTGGAAGGCGGCGCCCAACGCCTTCACCATTAACTTTCCGGCGGGGATGCTCAGCGGCAGGCAGATTACCCAGCTCAACCACCCCAAAATCAAACCCTCACCGACGAACAGGCGGGTGATGTTCCCGGAAGACGCGCCGATGGCGCGCATCACGCCGATCTCGCGACGGCGCTCGAGCACGCTCAGAGAGAGCGCTCCGCTCAGGGCAATACTACCGACACCGCCGATCACCACTGCCATGATTGAGAGCAGAACGACCAGGAAATTGAATTGGTTGATAAATTTGGTGCCGGTTTCATAAGTGGTATCACCCATGCCGAAGATACCTCGTAGGGGGTTTACCTTCATATTTTTCGAATTATAGAACTCGCGCAGCCGATTTGCCAGGGAACTATGCTCCTCGGGATTCTCGGAGGTTGTCTTGATCCAGACTGTTCCGGCGCGCCCCACGCTGCCCACATCTCTCAACATCACGTCCCTGTGCATGTGGGCCGAATTGGTGAAAATTGGATCGAATATCGTGCCGACGACTTGCAGGTTTCGTTCTTTATTCTCGGTGTATCTAATCGTCACCCAGTCACCCACGCCGACGCCGACCTC
Organism: Anaerolineales bacterium; assembly: GCA_028687395.1. GTDB lineage: Bacteria > Chloroflexota > Anaerolineae > Anaerolineales > UBA4823 > JAQUAE01. Next base: position 13,719 of record JAQUAE010000011.1, read on the forward strand.
CTCGGCCAGTTTGCTATTCAACACCACTGCGCTGGTATCTTCGGGTATTAGCCATCGACCGTCTTTGAGCCTGTAGTTATAAAGGTTAGTGGGGGACGGGACACCAAACAGAGTGGCGTCATCATCGTCGTCCGAGTATGGTTGATCTGCCGGACGTAGAGTGATGTTGCTCAAGCCCCACATCTCGACGGCCTCGATGCCGGGGTAGCCAAGGGTTACTT
>JAQUAE010000295.1 GCA_028687395.1 Anaerolineales bacterium
TCCAGGCGAAATTGCCCCACTGGGCGTCGCGCGAGGTGGTCCAGGTGGCGTTGCGGGAGAGGATATCCACTTCGCCGGTTTGCAGGGCGGGGCCGCGGTCGGCGGCGCTCAAGGGAACGACCTCGATAGCCTCCGGGTCGCCGAGCAGGGCGGCGGCGATGGCGCGGCACAGGTCGATGTCGAAGCCGAGGTTACGGCCGCTCTCGTCGAGATAGCCGAAGCCGGGCAGGTCGGTGCGGCCGCCGCAGACCAGCTTGCCGCGGTCTGTGATGCGCTGGACGACGGCCCCATAGCCCGTGGGCAGGACCGGGGCGGGGGCTACCTCGGTCATGGCGGGAGCCTCCATGGTGACGACGACGGTCTTGATGACCTCGACCGTTTGGACGGGGGCGGTTTCCCCGGCTGGCGCAGGCGCTCCGCCGCCTCCAGCGCAGGAAGCCAGGCTGAGCGCAAGGATAATCACACTGGTAAGCAATGAAGCTACTTTCCTGGACATAATTTTCTCCTCCATTTGGCGAATGAAGTTGTACAGGCAGGCTCGGATGTGAAAATGCGGGCAGGTTGGGTGTGGGCGACCTCCTTTCCGGAACAACGCGACCAGGTCTGGCGCCAGACTGGCGGCGAAAGCCAGGCGGCTACGGGTAGGGCTGCTCTCCCCAGTGCGGCGATGTGCGATTCCCCAAGGAAAGACGCTCACGGGGCAGGGAGGTTTGGGGGATAGTGTGGCGTAATTATAGAGAAAAACAGGAAAATGGGCAAGGCGATTCAGGGAATTGGGCGGGCGATCGGGGCGAGGGAGGCGCGGGTGAGCTCGATGAGGGCGGAGACAGGCAAGAGAATGTTCAGGCCGCGCTGCCCGCCGGAGATGTAGATCTGCACGTGTCCGCTGGCGGAGGCGTCCAGGATGGTTTGGAAACCGCGGTTGAGCAGGGCGAGGGGGGAGATGCCGCCGGCAAGCAGGCCGGTCAGGCGCTCGGCTTCGCGCTCGGTAGGCAGAACGACCTTCTTTTCGCCGATGGCCTGCGCCAGCGCCTTCAGGTCGACCTGGCTGGTCCCGGGCACCACGGCGAGCAGGGGCTTGCCCCTGCCCTCGCGCAGGACGACGATGGTTTTGTACATCAATGCGGGGTCGACGCCGAGATGTTCCGCGGCTTCGATGGCGCCCAGCTTCTGGGGGGGAAGCTCGTAGGCGGTGTAGGGGACCTTGCGCTGGTCGAGGAGACGGGTGACATTATTGGGCTTCATGCGGCGGAGGCAGGGAAATTGGCAGGCTGAGGGTGAACAGGGCGCCACCCTGCGGGTGGTTGGCAGCGCTGAGGGAACCGCCGTGCGCCTGGGCAAGCTGGCGGGCAATCGCCAGACCCAGGCCGGAGCCGCCCTCCGCCCGGCTGCGGGAGCGGTCGGCGCGGTAGAAGCGTTCGAAGAGGCGCGGCAGGGCTTCGGGAGGGATGCCCGGCCCGCTATCGCGGACGCTGAGCTGCACGCTGGCGGGGAGGCGCTCTAAAGTGAGCTCGACTTGCCCGCCCTCGGGGGTATAGCGGATGGCGTTGGAGAGCAGGTTGCCGATGATCTGCTCGAGGCGGGTGGGGTCGACTGAGAGGGTCCAGGCGCTATGGGCGGGCTGTTCCGGCGGGTTATAACGCAGGTTGACCTGGCGGGCGATCGCCTGAGGTTCGAAACGCTCCACTAGATTGGCGACCAGGGTGGGCAGATGGGTGGGCGCCCGCTGCAGGTCGAGCTGCCCGGCGTCGGCAAGTGCGAGGGTGCCCAGGTCATCCACCAGTCGGGTGAGCATGCGGTTCTGATCCAGAACCGGCTGGAGGTTGGTGGAGGTGAGGGGGTAGACGCCGTCCTGGAGGGCTTCCAGGTTGGCGCGCTGGACGGCGAGGGGGGTGCGCAGCTCGTGGGCAATGTCGGCGGTCATGGCGCGGCGGCTGGCTTCGGCTTCCTGGAGGGAACCGGCGAGGTGGTTGAAGGAGGAGGCCAGTACGGCGAGCTCGTCATGACCGCTAACAGGGACGCGCGGGGAGAGGTCGCCCGAGGCCATGCGGCGGGCGGCCTGGGTCAGCTCGCGCATGGGGCGCTCGAGGCTGTAGGCCAGGATGAGGGCGAGGATAAGGGAGATGCCGGCGGCGATGAGGCCGGCGGTGAGAGCGGCGTTGTTGAGGCGGGTCACCAGGCGGGTTTCATCGGCGGCAGTGAAGGCCATGCCGCCCTGCATGAGCAGGTAGCCGACGGTTTCTCCGTCCACCTGGAGGGGGATTGCGGACTGCAGCTCGGAGGGATCGAGGCTGGCGGCGGGAGTGGTGGGGGCGGTATCCAGGAGCAGGTTGCCCTGCGAATCGGCGAGGCGAATGCGTTGGCCCATCATGGCCCCCATGTGCTGGGGCATGGTGGAATTACCGCGGCCCCAACCGCGGCCCCCCATGGAGGCTTCGAGCTGGGCTTCGACGCCCACCCAGGAGCGGTTGAGGCGATAGTAGTCCTCCAACTGGTCGACGAGCACGTCGCCGCCGGCCATGCCGCCGCGGAACATGAAGGTGCGCACCTCGCTGGCGGCGCCGCGACGGGCGATGAGCACAACGCTGCCGATGGAGACGAGCAGGACCAGGAAGAAGGAGAGGAAGAGGCGCAGGCGCATGGCAGGTGGGTGAAAAGGCTTATGGGCGGGCGAAGCGATAGCCCACGCCGAAGACGGTTTCGATGAAGCGCGGGTTCTTGGGGTCGGGCTCGAGCTTGGCGCGCAGGTTCTTGATGTGGGCGTCGATGGTGCGCTCGTAACCTTCGTAGGCGACGCCCTGGCTGGCTTCAAGGAGCTGCAGGCGGTTGAAGGCGCGGCCGGGTTGGGAGGCCAGCGCGGCGAGCAGGGTGAACTCGGTGGGGGTCAGGTCGACCGGGGCGCCGGCGTTGGCGACGCTGTGGGCGTCCAGGTCGATCTCCAGGCCGGCCAGGCGGATGACGTGAGCGGTGGCGGGGGCGGCGCTGCTGCGGCGCAAGAGGGCGCGCACGCGGGCGACGACGATGCGCGGGGAAAACGGCTTAGGGAGGTAGTCGTCAGCGCCGATTTCCAAGCCGACCAACTGGTCGCTCTCCTCGACGCGGGCGGTAAGCATCAGGATGGGGGTATCCGCCTTGCGGCGAATGGCGCGCGCCACGTCCAGGCCATTCATGCCTGGCAGGTTCAGGTCGAGGATCACCAGGTCGGGGCGTTTGTGCTCCCAGGTGGAAAGGCCGGTGTCGCCGCGGGAGGCGGAGAGGACAGTCATGCCAGCGGCTTCGAGGTAGGAGCGCAGCACCTTCACCAGCTCGGGTTCGTCTTCGATGATCAATACGGTGGGCATGGAATTATTATAATTCAGGAGGGGTGGGG
>JAQUAE010000296.1 GCA_028687395.1 Anaerolineales bacterium
GGATCAGCAGGCTGCCGTTCACTTCCTCGGCGGCGCGCTTGGTCAATTCCTCGTGAATGCGGTGCATCGGGTTGCGCGTCTGGAAAGCAACCACGTTGGCGTTGCCGGTCTTGGTCAGCAGGGCGCGCACCTGGGCGGGCGTGCGGCGTAGTTCGAGGAAATCGAAATAGCGCGGCAAGTTGATCACCTTCAGCGCCCCGCTCACGTACACCTTGCCCCAGCTCACCATCTCGGAGATCAGCGGGTGGCGCGGGTCGGTGGTGCCCAGCACCAGCCGGGCTTCCCGTTGGGGGTCCCAGTGGACCACCTCTTCGATTTCCATGATCGCCAGGGTGTTGTTGCGGGCGTCGCACAGGGTGATTTGTTCTCCCCAGCTTGGCAGGGCGGCTTCATCCACCGGCAAGGTGACCGGGATGGGGAAGAGGATGCCGTTTGCCAGGCGCATTTCGGTCAGGACGCGTTCGTAATCCGCCTTGCTCATGAAGCGCTCCAGAGGCGAGAAAGCGCCGGTCGCCAGGAGTTCAAGGTCGCACAGCGAGCGCGCCGAGATTTGAACGGAGGGGAGGCGCTTCGAGCGCTCGACCAGCTCCTCTCGCTCCTCGCCGCTGACCACCAGGTTGACCAGCTTCCCACCGTAGGGGCTGATCAAGAGATCGGATTTCTTTGTAGTTGCCATTACGATTTACTTATACTCCTTCAAGATTGAGTCATACGCTTAGCGGAACGCTAAGGCGGAATCTACAGGGTAACCAGCGCTTCCTGCTGGGCGGAGCGGTGCGCCGCCAGCGCCAGGCGCAATGCCTGGTAACCGTCCTCCAGGCTACAAGCCGGCTCGGCTTGCCCACGCACGACCTCCAGGAAGTGGCGCATCTCCTCCAGGAACAGGTGGTTGCGCTCGAATCCTTCCGGGCCCGGGAGGCGCTCCCAGCCCTGCGCCTCGGTGAACACGTTCACGACACCGTCGGCGTTGTCCCAGCGGATGGTTCCCAGCGTACCTGCGATCTCCAATGTGTGCGTGGGCGGGCGTTGATTATAGTCTAGATGCAGGCTGCCCAGCGCGCCGTTCTCGAAGCGCAGGCCAATCTCGGCGGTATCCTCGACCTGAATCTCAAGGTCGCCGAGTTGCCCGCTGAACGCCCACACCGCCCGCACCTCGCCCAGGATCCAGTGCAGGTAATCCAGCGGGTGGGAGAGGGTCAGGATGACGCCGCCACCCAGGTCTTTGCGGGCGCTATATCCCTGGCGGTAATCCTCCCAGGGATGCCAGCCGGGCAGGTATTCACCCCAATGGGCGCGGGCGGAGAGTGGGCGGCCGATTCTGCCTGCTCCCACAAGCTCTGCTACCCGTTGCAGGCCGGGATGAAAGCGGAAGTGGTAGCCCACCAGCGCCTTGCCGCCCCCTTTGAGCAGGGCTGCCCGCAGCGCTTCGATCCCCTCGGTCGTGTCCGCGATGGGTTTCTCGAGCAGCAGGTGGCAGCCGGCTTCGGCCGCGGGGATAGCGATTGCCAGGTGCAGCGCGGTGGGGTTGGATATGATCACCGCTTCCGGTTTGTGCTGCAAGGCGCGCTCCAGCTCCGTCTCCACCGGCCAGCCCTCCAATTCAGCCTCCGGCAGGGTGCTGTGGTGGCTGCGCAGGAGCAACAGGTCTTTCTCTCCCAGGGCGAGCAGGTTGCGCAGGTGGCGGCGACCAATGGAGCCCAGCCCGGCGATCAGAATCGTCATACGCGGTACCCCCAGGCTTTGAGCGTTTCCCCTGCCACCTCGCGGAAGAGCTGCCGGTCCCGGGCGGTGAAGGTGCTCTCCCAGGCGCCGGAGCGGCCCTTCTTGAGCGGCTGGGCGATCTCGCCGGCTTTGTGTTGTTGCCATTCCGCGTCCGGGTTGGAGAGCAGCTTGGCATCCAGCGCCGCGTCGCTCCCCGGGGCGTGGGCGTCCACGCCGAGGAAGGCCCACAGCCTGCGCATTTCGGCGTGAGGGTCGGCGAGCAAATCCTCGTAGCGCAGGGAATGATAGCGCTCGCTGAACAGGCGCTGCCCCTCGCTATCGGTCTCGACCACGTTGCGTACCCACCCCTCGGCCGCCAGGCGCAACCCTTTCTCGGTGAACAGCGAGCGCTGTCCGGAGGTGAAGGGTTCCGGGTCGCTCTCGAAGGCCGTGCGGATGCGCAGATCTTCTTTGGACAGTTGATGAGGAAAATCAATGAAAGCTTGAATACGGTGCGAGAGCACGGTATCATGCCCGTCGCGCACGATGTAGACTAGGCGCCCGTCAGGATACACCTGGTGCATCAGGCGCACCGCTTTGCCATCGACCAGGCTGTTGGGGCTCTTATCCCCCACCACGCAGCCCGCGCCCGCCTTGTTCACGCGCCGGGCGTCGCGCTCCAGGATGAAATCGGCCACGGCGCGCAGCACGACCGGGGAGAGATCACGCCCCCGGTTCCAGCGATTGCTCTTGCGCGCCAACCACTCTCCCACCTCTGGATCGCGCACCAGGGATTGCAACAGCGGGGCGCGGGTGAAGAAATGCGCCTGGTAGTTGCAGTGCACCTGGGGATGCACTTGCACCAGGCGGACCAGGAGCGTGGTCCCGGAGCGAGCATGCCCGAAGATGAAAAACTTATCCAGTGGGAAGAAAAGCCTGGCTTCGGCGACCTCTTCGGGGCTGATAGCAGGGATCTCAACGCGGGTGGTTTTGGCGTTCCGCTCGCGCAGGAAGGCCCTGGCTGCCAGGCGGGCTCGGTGGGGTAATCGCTTAAGCATCTTCGTTTTCCTGGTGGGGTTGGATGCGCCGCAGGGCGGCGTTGATCCGGCGCGTGAGCGGCCAGGCGTTGGCCTGCAGGATTCCGCCCAGGTGCCTGATCGCCGAGGGTGCGTAGCCGGCTTTCTCCATCTGCACCCGGGCGATCCACTCGATGATTGCCGCCTCGCGCGACGAGAGGGCGGCAGTCCACCGACCGGCGGGGGCAGCGCTGATGCCTTGAAAGGTTTGGGCGAACATAGAGTTACCCTCCCAGTCCTGCCCGGCGCGGCTTGGCTGGGTCAGGGCTGGATGGTTCTCGATCTCCAGGAAGGCGCACACCTGCTGCAGAGCTTGTTCGGGGGTCTGGACCAGGTCTTCGTAGCGCAGGAGGAGATAGCGTTCGCGCCCGTATTTGGCCTGATTATCGAAAGCGGCTTGCGTAGAACGGCGCCAGTTGGAGGCAAAGAACTCGGCCTGCCAGGAGCGGTGCTTGCGCTTGTAGGAGACGTAGTTGTCGCGCGGGTCGCGCACCACGTGGATCATGCGCGCTGCTGGCCACCAGGCGAAGATCTGGCCGGCGTAGTACTCATTGTAGGGCGATTTTTCCACCCAATAGCGCGCCTCC
>JAQUAE010000297.1 GCA_028687395.1 Anaerolineales bacterium
GCCGGGGGTGGCCCCCATAGACATCGATGTGAGCGTGGTGAACGACACCCTTACCCTGAGCGGAGAGCGCGCTCCGGATGCCGCGGAAGCCGGCGCGCAATACCACCGCAGCGAGCGCGGCTTCGGCAAGTTTTCGCGCAGCCTGCAGTTGCCCTACGGCGTGGACGCCAATAAAGTGGAGGCGACCTTCAAGAACGGGCTGCTGCGCATCACCCTGCCGCGCAAAGAAGAAGACAAGCCGCGCAAGGTCAAGGTGAAGAGTTGAGCTCCTGGAGGTATATCATGAGCGATCAAGAGAAATCACTCGAAGTGCAGAAGGAAGAGGTTGCTCTGGAAGAGGGCGCTGAGTGGGCGCGCGACCGGCGCGTCTTCCTCCCCCGCGGCGATATCTATGAGGCCAGCGACCATATCATGGCGGTGGTGGATATCCCCGGGGCCAAGGAAGAGGACATTCACGTCACCCTGGAGAAAAACGTCCTGACGATTAACGCCTACGTCGAAGCCGACCCCATGGAGGGTTATTCCCTGGCCTACGCCGAGTACGAGGTTGGCGATTATCAACGTAGCTTCCGCCTCCCGGATGAGATCGACCGGGACAAGATCGAGGCGACCTACCGGGACGGCGTGCTGCGCCTGCGCCTGCCAAAGGCCGAGGGCGCCAAGATGCGCAAAATCGCCATCCACACGGACTAAGCGGCAATCGTTCCCCTTTGGGCGCGCCTCCAGACTTAAAGCTTGCCTGGGCTGCGCCCAAATATCACCTGGTTTACGTTGGCTGGGGCTGCCTGAATGATCTTCTCAGGCAGCCCTTTTTATTAGGATGCGAAATCTCCAAGATGTGATATAACTCCACCCTGAGCGTGATCCTGATCCTGCCGCGGCGCGTGGCGCCAGCGCTGCTGGAGGCTTGAGCCATCGTAGATAGCAAGCAAAGGTGTGAAACAGGCGAAGCGCATGCACCCACTGCCGCCAGGCGGGTCATGGATGTCGCCGCGCTCTTCCTGCGCCTGGGAACGACGGCTTTCGGTGGACCCGCGGCGCACGTTGCCATCCTGCACGACGAGGTCGTGCGGCGGCGCAAGTGGCTGGACGAGCAGCGTTTCCTGGACCTGCTCGGCGCGACCCAGTTGATCCCCGGACCGAACTCCACCGAGATGGCCATTCACATCGGCTACCTGCGCGCCGGTTGGCCCGGGTTGATCCTGGCAGGCGTGAGCTTCATCCTGCCCGCCATGCTGATGGTGATGGGGTTGGCCTGGGCCTACCTGCGCTTTGGCTCCACCCCCCAGGCGGGTTGGCTGCTATACGGGGTGAAACCGGTGATCATCGCCATCATCCTGCAGGCGCTCTGGGAGTTGGGGAACAAGGCAGTCAAGCGCGGCTGGATGGCTGCGGTTGGCGCGGCGGTCGGCTTGCTGTACTTCCTGGGGGTTAACGAGATCCTGCTCTTGTTTGCGGGTGGTGCCGTGGTGATGCTGCTGCTCAACCGCGAGCGCCAAACGGCAGGCCCGCTGGCTGGGTGGTTTGCGCCCCTGATGGGGATGGGGTTGCCCGGTTTGGCTGCCATCCCCTTCAACTTGCCTTTGCTTTTTTTTACCTTCTTGAAGATTGGGGCGATTCTGTATGGCAGCGGGTATGTCCTGCTGGCCTTCCTGCGTTCGGATTTCGTCGTCCGTTATGGCTGGTTGAGCGACCAGCAGCTCCTCGACGCCATCGCCGTGGGACAGGTGACCCCGGGCCCGGTCTTCACCACAGCCACCTACATCGGTTACCTGTTGGGCGGCCCGGGGGCGGCGGTGCTGGCCACTCTGGGCATCTTCCTGCCCTCCTTCATCTTCGTCGCCCTGAGCAGCCCACTCATCCCCCGCCTGCGTAGCTCGGCCTGGGCAGGCGCCTTGCTGGATGGGATCAACGTCAGCTCGCTGGGCTTGATGGCGGCGGTGACGGTGCGCTTGGCCAGCGCCTCATTGGTAGACTTGCCGGCGGTCCTGTTCGGCGCCCTGGCGCTGGGGGCGTTGTTGCGCTTCAGGCTCAATTCCACCTGGTTGATCCTGGCCGGCGCCCTCTTCGGGTGGCTCGTGGCGGGAGGGCGATGAAGTTCAGGTGGGGCGTTAACTATCTTTCACCAGGAGTCATGCTGTGTCCCTACTCATCCGCCCGGCGACCGCCGAGGATCAGGCCACCATCACCCGCATCGTGCGCGCCGCGCGCCTGGCGCCCTTCGACCTGGCGTGGCCGCGCTTCCTGGTTGCCGAGGAGGAGGGTTGCGTCGTTGGGGTGGGCCAGGTGCGCCAATACGAGGATGGCAGCCGTGAGCTGGCTTCCCTGGCGGTGATTCCCGGCTGTCATGGTCGGGGAATCGGCAGTCAGCTCGTGGGCGCGTTGCTTGCCGCTCACCCCGGGGAGATGTACCTGATTTGCAGGTCAGAACTGGAGCCGTTCTACGCCCGCTTCGCCTTCCGGCGCGCCGGGGGGGAGATGCTGCCGCGGTGGTTGCGTCGCCGGCTGCGCCTCGCCAACCTGGTGGTGGGCCTGGCCAGCCGGGGCGCCATCGGCATCGTCGCCATGCGCCGAGGGGCATGAAGGCAGCTAGGCTACCTGGGTTGAACTGCGTTGGAGATGGCCAGCACTAATCCCGGAATACCCAGGCAGACGCCCAAGAGCAAGAAGATGGCGCCGATTGCCAGGCTGGCGGTGAAGCCCCCTGCTTTTCGCTCCAAAACGGCGTCGCCGGGCTGGTTGGGGTCGTAATACACGCTCACCTGGCTGCCAACCGGGTAGCGGGCGAGCACGGCCTGGGCTTTGGCGGGCTGGCTGAAGCTTTGCGTGAGCCCGAAGGTGATGTTCTTTCCGGTGAACTCCTGCTCTGCCACGCGGTAGCTGTACTCCACGTGGGGCGTGTAGGAGGTGCTGGTGTCGCCGTCGCTGTCCGTGTGTGTGCTGCGTGAAACCTGGGCCTGGGTGATCTGCCCGGTCGTGGCTGGCCACCCCTGGCTGGCCTCGGCCTTCTTGCGTGCCTGCAATCCCTTATAGATCAGAAAGGCGCCGATTCCGGCAAAGAGCAGGCATAATCCCCCTACGCAGAGAATGGTGATGAAAGCGGGCATGCTGGGCCTCCTTGAAGTAGGTTGGGGTAACTATATCCCAAATCAATCCGGTGGTCAAATCTGCCGCGTACACCTGAACCGGGCTGCAAAACCGGCCTACAACATCGAAAGTGGCCTGCACATGTTGGGAAAAGTTGAAAAGTGAACTCCTGTAAAGTTGAAAAGTGAACTCTTGCTCCTTACCAGCTGAATTAAAGTTCAAAAGTGAACTCGTAATCCTTGCATCGGATAGACAACCGAATGAACCAT
>JAQUAE010000298.1:0-2041 GCA_028687395.1 Anaerolineales bacterium
TTGTAGCGGAATGGTCTTGCTAAGTCTTAACTCAAAGCTGATAATGATGTGGTGGATGCATCTTTTGGGCCATCACGAAGCTGCTCACGATCTTGGGTAATGAAATGGCCCGCTGCTTGAGTCGAAGACAATAACTCTATTCTTTTATTAGCGTTGTACACCCGTAATGTGGAGGCTGCGATGTAAGCGTGACGTTGCTGCTCCAACCTTGCGCATAAGGAGGACGCACCTGCCCTCTTACGCCATATCGATAATGCTAACGGTAATCGTCCAGCAACATCATACCCGATGAACCTTACGACTCATATTACGCTACCCCCCTCCTTCATGTGTCCTGTCTGTCCTGGCCGGTTTCCTCCCCCTCTCATCCCCCATCACCCATTCCAACGTCCTCCAAAATTGTGAGTTGTGATTTATAAATTCCGTTACTCCCTCATCACCTCCACCCTCTCTCCGTTCACCTCCAGGTGCAGTGCCCCTTCGTGCGTCGCGCTGCGCCCGATCAGCTCCCTCAGGTCCTCCGTCTCGTACCCGTCCAGCTCCGCCGAGAGCTGCCCGCCCACGTCCAGCGCCGTGTTCACCAACCCCAACGGCAGGCGCAGGTCCACCTTCATCGCCCCGGTAGCCATATTGCTGATGCGGATGCGCAGGTGCTGTCGCACGCCATCGGGCGGAGCGTGGCCCAATCGCGCCCATTCCCCCTCGCTCACCCCCTCCAGCCGCAGGCTGGCCGCATGCGCCGAAATCCGCCCCTTCTCCAGTTGCTCCAGGATGCTCAAGCGCTCATCCACGGCCGACCAGCGCGAGCGGCCAACACGCTGCTCCAGCATGACGAATACGCCCGCCGTCAGCACCCCGATCATCCCCGCCGCGTACCACACCCACGCCGGGTTCAGGTTGTCCATCACCAGCCCGGCCAGCAGCGGTCCCACCGCCGTCGGGATCACCCAGGCGAACCCGTACATTGCCATGTAGCGCCCGCGTTTATCCTCCGGCGCCAGCCGTGCCACGATCGCCTGCCCCACCGGGCTGACCACCATCTCGCCCACCGTGATGATCGCCATCGCTACCAGGAACAGGCTGTAGGCGCTCACCACCCCGTACATCGCAAATCCGACCGCGTAGAGCAGCGTCCCGGAGGCCATCACAATCAACGGCCGGTAGCGCGTCACCCGGCGTGTGATCGGGAATTGGAACAGCACCACCATGGTGGCGTTCAACGAAAGGATATAGCTGAAACCGCGTTCGTTTACCCCGTGAGAATCCCGCAGGTAGACTGCCAGGGTGGTGTTCATTTGAATGTACACCAGCACCATCAGGATCGAAGCGAACAGGTACCAGATGAAAGCCGAATCCCGCAGCACGTGCCGGTACCCACTGAAGGAGTGCCTCACCGATTGCGCCCCTTCGCGGTCTGCGGCGTGGCCCCAGGTTTCCTTCAAGGTGAAATACACGATGATCGCCGTGATCACGCTCGTCGCCGCGTCGCTGACGAACAGTAGCAAGTACGACCGCGTGGCCAGCAGCCCCCCGATCAACGGCCCGATAGCCACTGCCAGGTTGATCGCCACGCGCAGGATGCCGAAGCCGCTGGCGCGTTTCTCTTCCGGCAGAAGGTCGGCCACCAGCGCCTGCTGGGCGGGGCCGCCCGCCTCCGCCATCACCCCCACCAGCAGGATGACGGCGTAGAATAGCTCAATGCGCTCGGTCAGCCCCATCAGCACGCTGGACAGCGCACTCATCACCAGCCCGAAGATCAACACCCCCTTGCGCCCGAAGCGATCCGTCAGCGCCCCGCCCGTCATGCTTCCCGCCACGCTGGCGAGTGAGAATATCCCGAACAGCACCCCGACGTCCGTCATCCCGATCTCGAACTTGCGCGTCAGGTACAGCGTGAAAAAGGGGAACAGCATTGCCGCGCCCAGCCGGTCGATGAAGGTCGCCGCGATCAGAATCCAGAACTGCCCCGGATATTCCTGCACCACCCCCCGGGCATATTGCCACCGCTGCTTCAGGGATCGCCCCAGGGTCAGACCATCGG
>JAQUAE010000298.1:2141-3355 GCA_028687395.1 Anaerolineales bacterium
GGCGTGATCTCAGCGGAATCGGCCGTATAGCTCTAATTGCGTGACACGCTTACCCCCAGGTTATCGGCGTGGTCGCTGATACGCTCGAGCAGGCGTAGGGTCTCGGTAAAAATGACATCGGCTTCCGGGTGGCACAGGCCTGCTTGCAGGCGACGAATGTGCATCTGGCGAGTGTTCCAGTACATGCGATCAAATTCGGCCTCGCTTTTGCAGACCATCTTTGCCAGATCGCGATCACCGTCTCGAAAAGCGCGTAGAGATCGGCAGTAGTTAGAGTGGGCGTTGCGCCACAACTGCCCAAGCTCGCGAATGGCATCCTCGCTGAAGGGCGTGTTGGTATCCACCCTTTCCTGGGCGTACTGGGCAATGTCTTCTGCCATATCGCCCACCCTCTCGATATCGATGAGCAAACTTTTTATCTGGAAACACCGTTTTTGTTGGATGAGGCTTAGATCAGAACTCATCAACTTATTGATAAAGTGTTCGAGCTCCTTTGTTACCGGATCGACCACTTTATCTTCCAGGACCAGTACTCGCTGGGTATTGGCTAAATCTTTTTCGATCAGCGCCTGGCAGCTCAACTCCACCATCTCAGCAGTTACTTCTCCCAACCGGAATAGCTCGCGGGCTGCCTCGTTGAGCGCTACTGCTGGCACGGCATATTGCATCTCATCGATGTAGGCGGTTACTTTTGGCTTTTCCACCTTCGGTTTGGCAGACACCAGCTTTCTGGCGAGGTTGGCGATCTGCTTGACGAATGGGAACAATAAGAGGCTGACAGTCACGTTGAAGACTGTGTGGGCGTTGGCGATCTGGCGAGGCAGTACGTCCGATGTACGCTGGATAAGGTCAGCATATTCTGAGATGAACGGCAGGAAGATCGACACGCCAATAACGTTGATCAAGATTTGGGCAACCGAGGCCTGCCGGGCGTTAGACGAAAGGCGTAGGGCGGCAATCAAACCGGTAATACACGAGCCAATATTTGCCCCCAGAATTATCCCTATGGCTCCATTCAGCGTAATCGCCTCGCTCATCCCCATGGCGACGACCATGCTTGTCACTGCCGTGCTGCTCTGGGTTATAGAAGTGGTTACCACGCCTGCCAGGATTCCAAGCCAGGGATACTGTCCCATCAAGGTAAGCAAGCGCTCCACCCACGAAATCTCTAACAGCTCCTCTAACGCATTAGACATATAGCTCATCCCAATGAA
>JAQUAE010000299.1 GCA_028687395.1 Anaerolineales bacterium
AGCCGATGCAGTTCGTGGAGTGGGCGCGGCAGAAAGGCGCTTATCGCCTGCCCGCCGACACGTTGCTCTTCCACCTGACGCGCATGAACCACATGGCGCTTTCCTGCATCGGCTGCGGGATGTGCAGCCAGGCGTGCCCTTCTGAGCTGCCAGTTGGGCTGGTCTTCCGCGCCGTTGGGCAACGCCTGCAGGAGACCTTCGAGTACCAGCCGGGGCGCAGCAGCGAAGAAGCGCTGCCCCTGGTCACCTTCAAGGCCGACGAGTGGACGGAAGTCGGCGCATAGATCCAAAGCTCGCTGAGACCCTGGCGGTCGCCAGGCGCCATGCGAGGAGGTAGATATGGCTGAACGAACCGAATTGATTCCCATCTATATCATGGGCAAACGCTACGACGTACCCGCCAGCCTGACCATCATGAAGGCCATGGAATGGGCGGGCTACACGCTGGTGCGCGGCGTGGGCTGCCGGGGAGGCTTCTGCGGGGCGTGCGCCACGGTGTACCGCATCAAGGACGATCCCAAGCTCTACTTCGGCCTGGCCTGCCAGACGGTGGTGCAGCCCGAGATGTACCTGGGACAAATCCCTTTCTTCCCCGCCAAGCGCGCCGTGTACGACATCACCCAAATGCAGCCGGTGGCGGCGACGCTGTTCACCACCTACCCGGAACTGTTGCGCTGCCTGGGTTGTGGCACCTGTACCAAGGCCTGCCCGCAGGAATTGAACGTCAAGGGCTACATGGCCGCCGCCATGCGCGGCGACATCGCCGCGGTGGCGAACATGTCCTTCGATTGCATCATGTGCGGCCTGTGCGCGGCGCGTTGCCCGGCCGAGGAACCGCAGTACAACGTCGCCATCCTGGCCCGGCGGCTGTACGGGCGCTACCTGGCGCCCCACTCGCAGCACCTGGCCCAGCGTGTGGCCGAGATTCAGGAGGGGCAGTTCGACGCCGAGCTGGCCGGGTTGAAGTCCCTGGACGCCAACGCCCTCAAAGAGCAGTACAAAGCCCGCCAGATCGAGGCCTAAGGAGGTGCGGCAATGACCTACACACCAGAAATGTTGGCAAGCATCAAAACCGTCGAAGCCACGCGCAACCAGCGGCTGAACCAGAAGTACCCCAGCATGTCGCTGGAGGAACGCCAGAAGGTGCTGGATGATTTCCACCCGGATTTCATCACCGCGGGCATGCGCGCGATTCGCGTCGGCGCCAGCCAGGGCGACCGCACCCCGCTGGAGCTGGCTGAGGTGCTGGAGGGGCGCCCGCACATCGACGCCGATTTCGACCTGAGCCAGCCCGAGTTCGAGACCGACGTGCTCATCGTGGGAGGCGGGGGCGCAGGCGCCAGCGCCGCCCTGCTGGCCCACGAGAACGGCGCGAAGGTCACGCTGGTCACCAAGCTGCGCTTCGGCGACGCCAACACGATGATGGCGCAGGGCGGCATCCAGGCCGCCGACCGGCCGGAGGACTCGCCAGCTATCCACTACCTGGACGTGATCGGGGGCGGGCACTTCGATAATTACCCCGACCTGGTGGAAGCGCTGGTCAAGGACGCCCCTTTGGTCATCAAGTGGCTGGAAGAGCTGGGCGTGATGTTCGACAAGCTCCCCGACGGGACGATGATGGAGGAGCACGGCGGCGGGACCAGCCGCAAGCGCATGCACTCCTCGCGGGATTACTCCGGTGCGGAGATCATGCGCACGCTGCGCGACGAGGTGCGTAACCGCCCGGAGATCAACGTGATCGAGTTCTGCCCGGCGGTGGAGCTGGTGCTGGACGAGAAGGGGCAGGTGGCCGGCGCGGTGTTGAAGAACATCGAGACCGAGCGCTATTTCTACGCCAAGGCCAAGGCCGTGGTGCTGGCCACCGGGGGCAGCGGGCGCCTGCATTACCAGGGCTTCCCCACCACCAATCACTACGGCGCCACCGGCGACGGCATCGTGCTGGCCTACCGCGCCGGAGCGAAGCTGGCCTTCCTGGACACCATGCAGTACCACCCCACCGGCGCAGCCTACCCGGACCAGATCCTGGGGCAACTGGTGACCGAGAAGGTGCGCGGCCTGGGCGCCCAACCGGTCAACATGCGCGGCGAGCAGTTCGTCTACCCCCTCGAACCGCGCGATGTCGAATCGGCAGCCTTCATCCGGGAGTGCAAAGAGCACAAGCTGGGCATCATCACCCCCAGCGGGCAGCCAGGCGTATGGCTGGACACGCCAATGATCAACCAGATCCACGGCCCAGGCATGATCGAAAAAGCCCTGCCAGCCATGGTGCGCCAGTACAAGCGCTTCAGCATCGACATGACCCAACTGCCCATCCTGGTCTACCCCACGCTGCACTACCAGAACGGCGGGGTGCACATGGACGCACAGTGCTTCAGCAACATCCCCGGGCTGTTCCTGGCAGGTGAAGTGAGCGGCGGCGTGCACGGTCGCAACCGCCTGATGGGCAACAGCCTGCTGGACGTGTGCGTCTTCGGGCGGCGGGCGGGGCGCTCGGCGGCCGAGTACGTGGCAAGCGCGGCCCCCGGGAAACCCACCCTGCAGCACCTGGTCGCCTGGAAGGAGGCGCTGGACGAAGCGGGCATCAATGGGGCGGTTAAATCACCGGTGCTGTTGCCCAGCTACACGCGCAAAGCGTGAAGCGAGACTTTTTCATCTAATAAAATGGCGGCGCCGCACAGGCAGGCGCCGCTATTCTTTCAGCGCTGGGCGAGGGAACGCCCTGAGCGGAGATGACACATCGCCAAGGATCATTAGCATGCACCAGTGAAGGCTGACGCCTCCCCGGAGGTCGTGCTATAATTTCAGGCATGCCCCAGTAGCTCAAAGGATAGAGCGAGGCTCTCCTAAGGCCGAGGTTGTGGGTTCGACTCCCGCCTGGGGCGCTGCGACCAGGTTGGCACTCTGGGCGGTCTTCTTATAAATATAGGAGTTGCGTTGTTCAAGAGAAATTGCTCACCAACTGCGTAAGTCCTGAAATAATTAACTTGCTTTCCTGGTAATTCTCTGGTATATTCTGGGTGTCAAACGTTTGGGTGCCCCCCTCACCCAAGCGTTTGACGCTTATATGGGCGTGTTACGCCACCCGCAATTATCATAAAATGACAATATTCCCAAGATTTTCATTACATTTTTCAGCCTTTTTCTGCCTGCACCTCTGGCATGAATTGTTAAGATATGGTAAAATCCTCTATTGCAGATGCCTGGGTGCCCCCCTCACTCAGGCACCTGCATTTTAATCACCAGGAGCAGCCGCATGACCATCGACCTGCAATCTGTCCGCGCCCAGTTCCCCTCCCTGAATCGACCAGCCATCTTCTTCGATAATCCCGGCGGCACGCAAATCGCCCG
>JAQUAE010000300.1 GCA_028687395.1 Anaerolineales bacterium
ATCGTGATCAAAGCCCAATTGCAAAGTGGGGGTTAAACGCGTTTATAATTATGGGTCGAGGAGTACATTATGGCAAAGAAAGCAAAGCGACAGGTCAGGAAAACCGCCGCGGCTGGCCAGGCCAAGGTCGAGGAGCAATACAGTGGTTTTATGGGTAAATCCAACGACCGGGAGTTCAACCCGGATTACACGCCGGTGATCAAGGACTTGAAGCGCATTGGCGCCCTGGCGGGGAGTTTCATTCTCCTCCTGGTGGTGCTTTCCTTTTTCCTGCGTTAGCCCTGCAGACCCCAAATTGAATATCCTGAACGCTTCTGGCATCCCCGTGGTTAAAAAGGGGATGCCAGCGTTTACCTGACTGCAAGTTGCCTTTTCGTCTCATTCCGGCTAGAATCTTGACTATGGCAGAACAACGGCCGCGCTGGTCCTGGAACACCAAGCTGCTGGTGACCATCCTGATGGTCGCGCTGGTGATCTACCTGCTCTTCCGGTTCAGCGTGATTCTGCCGCCGCTGATCGTGGCGGTCATTTTGGCTTACATTATCTCGCCCATGGCAGGCTACCTGCAAAGGCGAACCGGCGCCTCGCGCGGCCTGTCCGTCTTCCTGGCATACCTGGCCATGCTGGCAGCGGTGGCCGCGTTGCTGATGGCTGTGATTCCCGTGCTGGCCACGCAGGTGCGGGATTTGAACCTTGACATCCAGCTTTTCCTGCGCGCCCTCACCAACCTGCTCGGGCACCGTTACCAGGTAGCCGGACAGGTGATCGACCTGGACCAGGTGCTCGACCAACTGGTACCCTCGCTGCAACTGGGGCTGGAGCCGCTTTTCGGGCGCACGCTGGAATTTGCCGTCGACCTGATCACCTCACTGGTGTGGGCTATTTTCATCGTGGTGGTTTCTTTCTACCTGGTGCGGGATGCCGACAAGCTGCGCGCCTGGTCCGAGAGCTTGCTACCGCCCGCCTACCGGGGGGATTTCATCCTGCTGCGGGAGGAGATCAGCCTGATCTGGGCGTCCTTCTTCCGCGGGCAACTGGTGCTGGCCACGGTGGTGGCGAGCCTGTTCACCCTGATTGGCTTGCTCCTGGGTTTACCTTTTTACCTGGCGATGGGCGTGCTGGCCGGGTTGCTGGAGTTCCTGCCCAGCGTTGGGCATGGCATCTGGATGGTCACCGCTGGCTTGCTGGCGTTGTTCCTCGGCTCTACCTGGCTGCCGCTGCCCAACTGGGCGTTCATGCTGCTGGTCATTGGACTGCACATGGTCTTCCAGCAATTCGACTTGAACTATTTGATCCCGCGCATCATCGGGCGCAGCGTGCACCTGCCGCCGCTGGTGGTCATCCTGGGCATCGTCGCCGGGGCAGTCCTGGCCGGGGTGCTGGGCATCCTGCTGGCAGCTCCCACCATCGCCTCCGCCCGGGTGATCAGCCGCTACCTCTTCGCCAACTTGATGGATATGGAGCCCTTCCCCAGCCGGGTGGTGGAAGCGCTGCCGCCGCCCAACCCGCAATGGTGGCGCAAGTTCTCCACCCGCTTTCACCTTCCCAAACGCGCACGGGGTACAAAATCATGAATACTGAACCGTCGACCACCTCGCCCAAATGGGGGGCGACCACCAAGCTGGTGGTCGCGCTGACCATCGTCGCCATCCTGGCCTTGCTCTTCATCCAGTTTCGCAACATCATCGGTCCGCTGCTTCTGGCGTTCATCCTCTCGTTCGTCCTCTACCCCGTGGCGGCGCGCCTGAGCAGGATGCTCAAGGTCTCCTGGCGCGCAGCGGTGAACCTGATTTACCTGCTGCTGGTGATTTTGCTATTGACCTCGTTCACCCTGACCGGCCTGGCCGTCGTGCAGCAGTTGCAGAGTCTGATCGGCTTTGTGCAGCGTTACGTGACCGACTTGCCGGGCATGGTCGATCAACTCTCCAAGCTCACCTACCAAATTGGGCCGTTCGAGCTCAGCCTGGGGCAATTCGACCTGCAATGGTTAACCAATCAATTGCTCTCCGCGGTGCAACCGATATTGGGGCGCGCCGGCAGCCTGATCAGCACCTTCGCTACCAGCGCGGCCGCCACTGTCGGCTGGGGGCTGTTCGTGGTGCTGATCTCGTACTTCTTGCTGGCTGAATCGGGCAGGGTGCCCAACCAATTGATCCAGTTCGACCTGCCCGGTTACCACGCTGACATCCGCCGCCTGAACCAGGAATTAATGAAAATCTGGGACACCTTCCTGCGCGGCCAGTTGATCATCATCTTGCTGGTGATGATCGCCTATTCGGCCCTGATGATGATTCTGGGGGTGCGCTTCGCCCTGGGCATCGCCATCCTGGCCGGCTTGGGGCGCTTCGTGCCTTACATCGGGCCAGCGATCCTGTGGATCGTCACCACGTTGGTGGCGCTCTTTCAGGGAGGCAATTACTTCGGCTTGCAGCCGGGGTACTACGCTCTCCTGGTGCTGGTTTCGGCTTTCGTGCTGGACCAGATATTCGACAACCTGGTCACGCCACGCTTGCTGGGCAAGTCCCTGGGCGTCCACCCGGCGGCGGTGTTGATTGCCGCGATCGTCGCTGCCAAGCTCATCGGCCTGATTGGCCTTATCCTGGCCGCGCCCGTCGTGGCCACCTTGAAATTGGTGGGTGTTTACGTGTTGCGCAAGATGCTGGACCTCGACCCGTGGAGTGCAGCGCCGGCTGAGCCGGAACCCCCGCCCAACCCCTGGCGGCGTGTGCGCCAGCGGGTGCTGGAGGCGTGGTCCGCCCTGAAGCGCCGCAAGGTATAAACAAAAGCACCCGGCAAGGGGGCGATTCTTGCCGGGTGGGCAGGCGCAGAGGCGGGCGGCGATGCGCTAAGCCACTGCCCTTGCACCGTAGAGTTGCTCGCGAATCTCGATTACCTGGCGTCGCAAACGGTCGTCGCGTTCGAGCAAATCGGCGATCTTCTCGCAGCCGTACATTACGGTGGTGTGGTCGCGTCCGCCCAACGACTCGCCGATCTGTGGCAGGGAGACATTGGCTTCCTCGCGCAGCAGGTACATGGCGATCTGTCGCGGCAGGGCCACCTCACGAGAGCGTTCCTGGCTGAGCATGCGTTCCAGTGGCACGGCAAAGACCTCGGCCACCTTGCGAATCACGTCCTCCGGTTTGACATCCTTCTTGTGGGGCAGCAAATCGACCAGGGCCACCTCGACCAGTTGAGGGGTGATGGGTACACCGCTCAAATCGGCGAAGGCGACGATGCGCGTCAGCGCCCCTTCCAGCTCGCGGATGTTGGATTGCACCCGGCGGGCAACGAGCTCGAGGATGTCATTGGCCACGGAATGGCCGGCGCGGTCGTTCT